>CANMXH010000006.1 GCA_947501315.1 Caulobacteraceae bacterium
CGGCCCCCTCTCCGGCGTCCGCGTCCTCGACCTGTCCCGCGTGCTTGCCGGGCCGTGGGCGACACAGATGCTGGCCGATCTCGGGGCCGAGGTGATCAAGATCGAGCGACCCGGCGTCGGCGACGACACCCGCGCCTGGGGGCCGCCGTTCACGACGAAAACCGACGGGTCCAAGGGCGACGCCGCCTATTTCCTCTGCGCCAACCGGGGCAAGAAATCGGTCGCGCTGGACCTGGCCACACCCGAGGGCGCGGCAGTCGTCCGTGAACTGAGCAAGACCTGCGATGTGGTCGTCGAGAATTTCAAGACGGGTGGACTGAAGAAGTACGGCCTCGACCACGCCGCCCTGTCGGCGATCAATCCGAAGCTGGTCTATTGCTCGATCACGGGCTTCGGCCAGGACGGACCGGACGCCCACCGCGCCGGCTATGACTATATGATCCAGGCCATGGGCGGGCTGATGTCGATCACCGGCCAGCCCGACGGCACGGCCGGGGCCGAGCCGATGAAGGTCGGGGTCGCGGTCGTGGACCTGTTCACCGGCCTGTATGCCTCAAACGCCATCATGGCGGCCCTGCTGCATGCCCGGGCGACGGGACAAGGCCAGCACATCGACATCGCCCTGTTCGACGTCCAGGCGGCCATGCTGGCCAATCAGGCGACCAATTTCTTTGTTTCGGGCAAGGCTCCCACGCGGATGGGCAATGCGCATCCGAACCTCGCGCCCTACCAGCCCTTTCCGTGCACGGACGGTATGGTGGTCATCGCCGTCGGCAATGACGGCCAGTTCCGGGCGCTGGCGGGGGCATTAGGCGCGCCTGGCCTCGGCGCCGATCCGCGCTTCCTGACCAACGCCCTGCGCATCGAGCATCGCGCCGTGATGACGGCAGAGCTGTCAGCTCTGACGGCGGGCCTGACCATGCACGGCCTGATGGCGGCGCTGGAGGCGGCGGGGGTGCCTTGCGGGCCGGTCAATACGATCGATCAGGTGTTCGACGAGCCGCAGGCGCAACACCGCGGGCTGGAAGTGACGCAGACGCGGGCGGACCTGTCCGGACCTGTGCGGACCGTGGCCTCGCCGATCCGGATGTCGCTGACGCCGGTAGCCTATGACCGGCCGCCGCCGGCGTTGGGAGCGGATACGGATGAGGTGCTGGACGGGCTGGGCCGGCCCTAGCCGCCCAGCGCCGTCAAAACACATCCTGCCACCGGGAAGACGACGAAAGCCAGGACGACCACGACGGCACCGGCCTTTTTGGCCCGGCCCATTACGCCGCTGATCTCGTGGTCATGCAGATCGCCGACCTTGCCGGGCGTGTGCTCAATCATCCAGTCGCCGGACTCGTCCGCCTCATCAATGAATTCGCCGGCCCGCATGCGGGCGATGATCGCTCGTGCCTCGACAATCTGCGCGGTCGTCGTGACCACACGGACCCCGCCGATGGCGATCAGCAGATCAGGGTTCATCGTGGCCATGTCCCGGTCGGGCAGCCAGGCGCGCACACCCTGCTGCTGCAGGAAGGAAGCGGCCAGCTCCGCCTCGGGAATGGTCGAGAACCGAGCGACTTCGAGAACGTCGGCGGCCTCCGTCACGGTCAGAGGTCCAGCAGGGCCCGTGCCGGGTCTTCCAGCAGTTCCTTGACGCGAACGAGGAAGGTCACCGCCTCCTTGCCGTCAACGATGCGGTGATCGTAGCTGAGGGCCAGATACATCATCGGCCGGATCACCACCTGACCGTCCACGGCCATCGGGCGCTGGACGATGTTGTGCATGCCCAGAATACCCGACTGCGGCGCATTCAGGATCGGTGTCGACATCAGCGAGCCATAGGTGCCGCCGTTGGTGATGGTGAAGGTGCCGCCCTGGAGCTGGTCGAGGGTCAGAGCGCCGTCCCGGGCGGCCTTGCCGAGGGCGGCGATGCCCTTCTCAATACCCGCCAGTGACAGATGGTCGGCGTCGCGCAGGACCGGCACGACCAGGCCCTTTTCGGTGCCGACGGCGACGCCGATGTCATAGTGGTTCTTGTAGATGATGTCGGTGCCGTCGATCTCGGCATTGACCGCCGGGATCTCCTTAAGGGCCGCGACCACCGCCTTGGTGAAGAAGGACATGAAGCCCAGCTTCACACCGTGGCGCTTCTCGAACACTTCCTTGTACTGGTTCCGCAGGGCCATGACATTGGTCATGTCCACCTCGTTGAAGGTGGTCAGCTGGGCGGCGGTGTTCTGTGACTCCTTCAGGCGACGCGCGATGGTCTGGCGCAGGCGGGTCATCTTGACTCGCTCCTCACGCGGCTGGTCGGCGCGCGGGGCGGCGGGCGCGGCAGCCGGGACGGGCGCGGCGGCGGGGGCGGCGGAGATGGCGTTCACGGCGTCGGCCTTGGTGATGTTGCCCTTGGGGCCGGTGGCGGCGATGGCCTTGGGGTCGAGGTTGTTCTCGGTCACCACACGCTGGACGGCGGGCGACAGGTGCGGGGCGTCGGATGCCGGAGCAGCGGCGGGCGCGGCGGCGGCTTGAGCCGGAGCCGGGCTGGTGCCCTCACCCGAAGCGGCGATCAAGCCGATCTGCTGGCCGGGGATGACGCTGGAACCGGCTTCGGCCGCGATGGTCAGGACGCCGGCGACGGGAGCAGACACCTCCACCGCGACCTTGTCGGTCTCGATCTCGACCAGCATCTCGTCTTTCTCGACCGTGTCACCGGACTTCTTCAGCCAGGTTCCCATCGTGCCCTCGGCGACGCTCTCGCCCATGGTGGGGGTCATGATCGGAACGGTGCCGCCCGAGGCCGCAGCGGGCGCGGCCGCAGCGGGCGCGGCAGGAGCCGCCTCGGGCTTTGGCGTTTCAGCCTTGGGGGCCGCGGCGGCGGGTGCGACGGAGGCTCCCTCGCTGATGACGCCCAGAACGGCGCCCGGGGTCACGGTCGCGCCGTCGGCGGCCCGGATCTCGGTCAGAACGCCGTCCGACGGCGCGACCACTTCCAGCGAGACCTTGTCGGTTTCCAGCTCGACCAGGACCTCGTCCTTCCTCACGGCGTCGCCGGCCTTCTTCGTCCACTTGCCGATCGTGGCTTCGGAGACGGATTCGCCGAGGGCGGGGGTCAGGATGTCGGCCATGGGACGGGCTCTCTCAGGTTCGTTCTTTGGTCATCCCGGGAACGGCACAGCCGCTGTCCCGGGCGGAATCAGGCGAAGGCGTCAGTCAGGAAGGCGTCGAGTTCTTTCAGGTGCCGGCTCATCAGGCCGGCGGCGGTCGAGGCGGAGGCCGGACGACCGACATAGCGGGCGCGCTTCGATTTCACCGAAAGCTTTTCGAGCGTCAGCTCCAGCCAGGGATCGACGAAGGTCCAGCCGCCCATGTTCCTGGGCTCTTCCTGGCACCAGACCAGCTCGGCATTGGCAAAACGGCCCAGTTCGGTCAGCAGCGACTTCATCGGCCAGGGATAGAATTGCTCCAGCCGCATCAGATAGACGTCATCGATCTGGTCGCGCTCGCGCCGCTCCAGCAGGTCGTAATAGACCTTGCCCGAGCAGAGGATGACGCGGCGGATGTCCGCGTCCGGCTTGATCGTGATCCCGGCGACGTCGGGACGACGCTCGGCGTCGTCGTGCAGCACGCGGTGGAAGGAGCTGCCCTCGGCCAGCTCGGTGAGGCTCGAGACCGCCTTCTTGTGCCGCAGCAGACTCTTGGGCGTCATGATGATCAGCGGCTTGCGGAACGGCCGGTGCATCTGGCGACGCAGGATGTGGAAATAGTTGGCCGGGGTCGAACAGTTGGCGACCTGCATATTGTCCTCGGCGCAGGCCTGCAGGAAGCGCTCGAGACGGGCCGAGGAGTGTTCCGGCCCCTGCCCTTCATAGCCGTGCGGCAGCAGCATGGTCAGGCCGCACATGCGCAGCCATTTGCGCTCGCCCGAGCTGATGAACTGGTCGATCACCACCTGGGCCCCGTTCACGAAATCGCCGAACTGGGCCTCCCACATCACCAGGGTGTTGGGGTCGGTCAGGGCGTAGCCGTATTCGAAGCCGAGCACCGCCTCTTCCGACAGGGCGGAGTCGATAACCTCGAACTCGGCCTGGCCGTCGCGGATGTTGTTCAGCGGGACGTAGCGGGCCTCGGTGGTCTGGTCGATAATGCCCGAGTGGCGCTGGGAGAAGGTGCCGCGCACCGAATCCTGGCCCGACAGACGGACCGGGAAACCCTCGTCCAGCAGTGAGCCGAAGGCCAGGCTCTCGGCTGTGGCCCAGTCGATGTTCTCACCGGTCGTGATCATCTCGCGGCGGCCGTCGATGACGCGTTTCAGCGTCTTGTGCATGTCGACCGAGTTGGGAATCGTCGTCAGCTTGTGGCCGAGGTCGGCCAGCTTCGCGGACGGGACCGAGGTCTCGCCGCGGCGCTCCTCTCCATCGGGCTGGCCGATGCCCTGCCACTGGCCGTCCATCCAGTCGGCCTTGTGCGCCTCGAAGGTCTTGCCGGCCTCGAACTCGGCGTCGAGGAAGGCCTCGAACCGGGTCACTTCCGCGTCGACAGCGGCCTGGTCGATCACGCCTTCAGCGATCAGCCGCTCGGCATAGATTTCGCGCGTCGACTTCAGGGCGCGGATCTTCGAATACATCAGCGGCTGGGTGAAGGTCGGATCGTCACCCTCATTGTGGCCGAAGCGGCGGTAGCAGAACATGTCCACCACCACATCCTTGTGGAATTTCTGCCGGAACTCTGTCGCTACCTTGGCGGCGAAGACCACGGCTTCCGGATCATCGCCGTTGACGTGGAAGATCGGGGCCTGGACCATCAGGGCCACGTCCGACGGATAGGGCGAGGAACGGCTGTGGCGCGGGCTCGTCGTAAAGCCGATCTGGTTGTTGACGACGAAATGCATCGTCCCGCCGGTGCGATAGCCCTTCAGCCCCATCAGGGCGAAGCATTCGGCCACCACGCCCTGGCCGGCGAAGGCGGCGTCGCCGTGGATCAGCAGGGGCATGACCTTGGAGCGGTCGAGGGCCCAGGTCTCTTCGGGCCGGCCGGCATTGGCGGCGCGAATGTCGAAGGCCTGTTTCGCCCGCGCCTTGCCCAGCACCACCGGATTGACGATCTCGAGGTGCGACGGGTTGGCGGTCAGGGACAGGTGGACGTTGTTGCCGTCGAACGCACGGTCCGACGAGGCCCCCATGTGATATTTGACGTCGCCCGAGCCCTCGATGTCCGAGGGGACGGTCGAGCCGCCCTGGAACTCATGGAAGATGGCGCGATAGGGTTTGCCCATCACCGCCGCCAGGGTGTTCAGCCGCCCGCGGTGGGCCATGCCCAGCACGATCTCGTCGACGCCGAGTGCACCGCCGCGCTTGATGATCTGCTCCAGCGCGGGGACCATGGCCTCGCCGCCGTCCAGCCCGAACCGCTTGGTGCCGGGGAAACGTTTGTGCAGGAAGCGTTCGAAGCCCTCGGCCTCGATCAGCTTGTAGAGGATGGCCAGCTTGCCCTCGCGGGTGAAGCCGTTCTGGGCGAATTTGTCCGCACCCTCGAAGCGTGCCTGCAGCCAGGTCTTCTCTTCCGGCTCGGCGATATGCATGAACTGGATGCCGAGTGTCCCGCAGTAGGTGCGCTTCAGCAGGGCCAGGACCTCGCGGATCGTGCCGGTCTGGAAGCCCAGCACGCCGTCGAGGAAGATCGGCCGGTCGAGGTCGGCCTCGCTGAAGCCGTAGAATTCGGGGGTCAGTTCCGGATTGCTGGGCGGCTGCTCAATGCCCAGCGGGTCGAGACTGGCCTGCAGATGACCGCGAACGCGATAGCTGCGGATCAGCATCAACGCCCGGATCGAATCATGGGCGGCGGTGCGAACGGCCTCCGCCAGGACGGCGGCGTCCGGTGCGGCGGCCGGGGCAGGAGCGGCCGGCGCTGCGCCCGGCTTTTTCGGATCGGCCTTCGGAGCGGGCCAGCGGCCGTCGAACACGCCCGTCGCCTCGGTCGGCTCGGTCGTAACCGGGCGACCCCAGGCACCGGCGGCGCCCGAGGCCTTCACACTCTCGGCATTGTCCCGGAGCTGGTCGAAGAAGGCGCGCCATTCGCCCGAGACAGACGCCGGATCGGCGGCCCATTTCTCGTGCAGGGCCTCGATGAACGAGGCGTTGGAGCCATACAGGAAGCTGGTCTCGGCAAAGACCTGGTTCAGCCGACCGGCATCGTCCGCCATTGTTCTCGTCACGTCCCTGAGGCGGTGCGCGCACGCCTGCGCGCAACCGGCACCGCTGATATAGGCGGTGTTTCCTTATGGGTCATGACCGAATGGGGGCGAAATGGGCAAAATTCGCCTGAACCGGGTGAATTTCGCACGTTCGATGTCCCGTCACCGGGACACGATCGGGTGTGTTCCGGACCACCATACCCGGGCCTGACCCCGGTCTGACGGGGCCGGACGGGCAGACGCGGGCTAGCCCTTGAGCACTTCCACGAGCGTCTTGCCCAGACGCGCCGGCGACGGCGAGACGCGGATGCCGGCAGCCTGCATGGCCGCGATCTTGGACTCCGCATCGCCCTTGCCGCCCGAGACGACAGCGCCCGCGTGGCCCATGGTCCGGCCCTTGGGCGCAGTGACGCCGGCGATGAAGCCGACCATGGGCTTCTTGCGGCCCTTCTTCGCCTCGTCGATCAGGAACTGGGCGGCGTCTTCCTCAGCCCCGCCGCCGATCTCGCCGATCATGACGATCGACTGTGTCGCGGGGTCAGCGAGGAACAGCTCCAGCACGTCGATGAATTCCGTGCCCTTGACCGGGTCGCCGCCGATGCCGACCGCCGTGGTCTGGCCGAGACCCTCGTTCGAGGTCTGGAACACCGCCTCATAGGTCAGGGTGCCAGAACGCGAGACGATGCCGACATTGCCCTTCTTGAAGATCGAGCCCGGCATGATGCCGATCTTGCACTCTTCCGGGGTCAGGATGCCGGGGCAGTTGGGGCCCAGCAGGCGGGAGTTCGACCGGTCCAGCCGCGCCTTGACCCGCACCATGTCCAGCACCGGGATGCCCTCGGTGATGCAGGTGATGAAGGGCACTTCGGCCTCAATGGCCTCGATGATGGCGTCCGCGGCACCCGCCGGCGGGACATAGATGACCGAGGCGGTCGCGCCGGTGGCCTCTTTCGCTTCGCCGACCGAGGCGAAGATCGGCAGGGTCTCGCCATGCGAGCCGGTCCAGGTCTGGCCGCCCTTGGCCGGGTGGACGCCGCCGACCATCTGCGTGCCGTGATAGGCCAGCGCCTGTTCGGTGTGGAAGCCGCCGGTCTTGCCGGTCAGGCCCTGGACGATGACCTTGGTGTTCTTGTCGACGAGGATGGACATGGGTCTGCTCTGATAATTCGGTCAGCGGGACGGTCGGTGGCGGGCCCGAAGGCTCACCCCACCGCCGCGACGATCTTCTGGGCGGCGTCGTCGAGGTCATCGGCGGCGGTGATGGCGAGGCCCGATTCGTTGAGGATACGCTTGCCCTCGGTGACATTGGTGCCTTCGAGGCGGACGACCAGCGGCACCTTCAGGCCCACTTCCTTCACGGCCGCAACCACACCCTCGGCGATCACATCGCACTTCATGATACCGCCAAAGATGTTGACCAGAATGCCCTGGACTGCGGGGTCGGCGGTGATGATCTTGAAGGCTGCTGCGACCTTCTCCTTGGAGGCGCCGCCGCCGACGTCGCAGAAGTTGGCGGGCTCCTTGCCGTACAGCTTGATGATGTCCATCGTCGCCATGGCCAGGCCGGCACCGTTGACCATGCAGCCGATGTTGCCGTCCAGCGCGACATAGGCGAGGTCCCATTCCGAGGCCTCGATCTCCTTGGCGTCTTCCTCGGTCTCGTCGCGCAGCGCCTTCATGTCCTCGTGGCGGAACAGGGCATTGCCGTCGAAGCTGACCTTGGCGTCCAGCACCCGCAGATGACCGTCCTTCATGACGATCAGGGGATTAATCTCCAGCATCGACATGTCCTTGTCGACGAAGGCCTTGTAGAGGATCGGGAACAGGCTCTCGCCGTCCCTGGCCGCGGGGCTCGAGGCGCGGGCGGACGGCTTGCCGCCGCCGAAGATCGAGAACAGTCCCTTTTTCACCGGCTTCGGTGCGCCGTCCAGATCCAGCGCCGCATTGATCCTGGCCACATCGGCGGCAGTGACGCCGGCCTCGGGGTCGATGACGATGGTCTGGATCTTCTCGGGCGTGTCGTGGGCGACCGCCTCAATGTCCATGCCGCCCTCGGTCGAGACGACGAAGGACACCCGGCCCGTCGCGCGGTCAACCAGCAGCGAGCAATAGAGTTCGCGCTCGATGTCGGCACCGTCCTCGATATAGAGGCGATTGACCTGTTTGCCGGCCGGGCCGGTCTGGGCGGTGACCAGGGTGTTGCCCAGCATCTCTTTCGCGTGCTTGACCGCCTCCTCGATCGAGAAGGCCAGGCGGACGCCGCCCTTGGCATCAGCGGGCAGTTCCTTGAACTTGCCCTTGCCGCGGCCGCCGGCGTGAATCTGGGATTTCACGACATACAGGGGGCCGGGCAGCTGCCGCGCAGCCGCCTCGGCCTGGTCGGCCGAGGTGATGGCGACGCCTTCGGCGACCGGTGCGCCAAAGCCCTTCAGGACCTGTTTGGCCTGGTATTCGTGGATGTTCATGGGGAGGCGCCGCCGGACTGCTGGGAGGAGTTGCGGCGCTTATAGGGGCTGCGCCTTCGCAGGCGCAACCGTCACCCTGCGATCAATCCACCCAGTCCTTCTTGAGGCTCCGCGCCGAGATGATCAGAAGAATGGCGGCCAGGGCGTAGAACCACTGTCCGACATAGAGTGAATAGCGCAGCGCCTCCTCGGCGAAGATCGGCGTCAGGGCCTTGGACACGGCTCCCAGCAGATAGATGCCGAGACCGATGCCGACCAGGTTGTTGATCAGCAGGAAGCTGGCCGAGGCGGTCGAACGCATATGCGACGGCACCAGATGCTGCACGGCCGTGATCACGGGCCCCAACCACGCCAGGCTGAGCGCCTGCGGAATCAGGAACAGGGCGAAGGCAAGCCATTTGTCGTGGACGTTCATGGCCAGGAAGAACAGCGGCACCGCTATGAGAAAGCCGATCGCCGGGACCAGCGGATACCAGGCCCGGTTCACGCCCTTGCCGAGCTTGTCGGCGAGCCAGCCGCCGAACCAGATGCCGGCGGTGCCTCCGATGAAGGCGATGCCCGCGATATAGACGGCGCGCTCGACCCCGGCCATGCCCAGCGAGCGCTCGAAGAAGCTGGGCAACCAGAAGGCCGAGCCGTAGCCGTAAACCGAGGAACAGGCGGCCCCGAAGGCCAGGAACCAGAAGCTGGGCTTCTTCAGCAGGACGCCCCAGACCTCGCCGAAGCCGGCGGCCTTGGTCGGGACGTGGGCCACTTCGGCCTCGCCGGCGACCGGTTCGGCACGGTCAAAGCCGCCCCGGACCGGATCCTTGACCGTGAATTTCAGCAGGGGGGCCAGCAGCACGCCGGCGAGGCCGACGACGATAAAGGCCATACGCCAGTCGATCAGGGCCGCCAGAATCCCGCCGAACAGATAGCCCAGCGCCGTGCCGATCGGGACGCCAAAGGAATAGACGGCCAGGGCGCGGGCCCGTTGCGCCTTGGGGAAATAGTCGGCCACCAGGGAATAGGACGGTGCGACCCCGCCCGCCTCGCCGACGCCGACGCCCATGCGGGCCCCGAACAGCGGCCAGAAACTGGCGGCCAGACCACACAGGGCGGTGAATCCGCTCCACACCGCCAGCGACACACCGATGATCGATACGCGGCTCATCCGGTCGGCCAGCCAGGCGATGGGCAGGGCCAGGGTGGAATAGACGACGGCGAAGGCCGGGCCGCCCAGCAGGCCCATCATCTCATCATCAAAGCCCATCTCGGCCTGGATGTAGGGAGCCAGGATGGCGAGGATCTGCCGGTCGATGAAGTTGAAAGTGTAGACCACCATCAGCAGCGCCAGCACATAGGCGCGATAGGCCGGATTGGCGGCGGGCCCGATGCCCTGCTCCGTCATGCTCATGGCGTTTCCCTCGACTGGTCTTCTTGTTGGACGGAACGGTAGCGTTGCTTTCCTGCTGCGCCAAAGAAAAAGGGCGGCGGCTCATGTGAACCGCCGCCCGGGATCAGATGCGATCAGGCTTCAGACGATCAGTAGCGGGCTGTCAGCTTGACCATGATGGTCTGAGGCGCACCGAAATAGGCGGTGCGGATGCTGCCGACCGACGAGAACTCCTGCGCATCGGTCTTGTAAACCTCATTGAGCAGGTTCTGGCCATAGACGCCCAGGCTGTAGCGGCCCGAGGCGTCGTTCATGACAACGCGCGCATCGAACAACCAGTAGTCTTCCTGGAACATGCCGGGCAACTGGACCTGGCTGTTGGTTGCCGTGTTGTCGACGGCAAGCGCCATGCGGCTGCGGAATTTCGCGACGCCGCCGAAGGTGACGTCCCCGCCGCCCGGCATCTCGGCCACATAGGTCAGGCCGTAACGCGCCGTAAGCCTCGGCGCGAAGGCCGGGGTCTGGAAGGCACGGCTGCCGCCCGTCGCGGTAAAGCGGGCGTCGGCGAACACGTCATACTCGGCATCCAGCAGTCCGATCTGCGTATCGAACGTAAAGGCGTCGGTGACCTTCCAGGCCGCGTCGACCTCCAGGCCGGAAATAGCCATTGCACCGGCGTTGATGACGCTGAGTTTGGCGGCCGGCAGGTTGGTGATCGGGTCGATATCCAGCCCGGAAACGCGCGCCTGGAAATTCTGGTAATCGGTGGTGAAGGCCGCGACGTTCAGGCGCACGCGGCTGTCGTACAGGGTGGATTTGAACCCGACTTCATAGCTGTCGGCCGTCTCCGGATCATACTGCGTGGCTTCGGCGGTCGAGTTCGCCCGGCCGTTGTACCCGCCCGATTTGAAGCCCTGCGAGAAGCGGGCGTAGATCATGACGTTCTCGGTCGCCTGGTAGTCCGCCGACGCCATGTAGGAGGTGTCGGTAAAGCTTGCGACCGGCGGGAGGAACGGGAACGTCGCGTTGAACGCCGGCAGGGCACCAAAGAAGGTCGAGGTGGTGCGGTCGTAGTCCTTGTCTTCCTCGGTATAACGAACGCCGCCCGAAACGCGGAAGCGGTCGGACAGGGCCCAGGTCAGGTTGCCGTAGGCGGCCTTGGACGTGGTCTCGAGCGTGTCATCGACCGTCCGGGTAAAGGTCGAGTTGAGGAAGGCCGCGCCCAGCAGGTCGTCGGCATAGGCTTCCTGATGCGAGTCGATGTTTTCCTGCAGGTAGTAGAGACCGCCGACGGCGGTGATCGGGCCGGACTCGAAAGTCGCCTGCAGTTCCTGACTGAACTGGTCCTGATCCACAGCGACGAGAGCGCTCGACACTTCGCGCGGCGTGCCGTCGAAGTCGATATAGTCGTCCGTATTGAGCCTGCGGTAGCCGGTGATGGACCGGATCGTCAGGGCGTCGCTGAGGTCAAGGGCGACATTCAGCGCCACGCCGCGCGATTCCAGTCGGGTCTCGTTCGGCAAGGTCGGATCGACCACGGCCTGGAAATTCCATGGCGGCGGCGGCGATGTCACCGCCACGATGGTCTGACCGCTGGAGCCGATCAGGCTGTTCTGCGACTGGCCGACCGTCAGGCCGGCGTCGTCATTCGAATAGTCGGCGGTCAGATCGACGCGCAGATTGTCCGAGGGGTTCCAGGCCAGGGCGGCGCGGAAGGCGTTGGTGTTCTTGTCGTTGTACTCGGCACCCGTGACCGGATTGGAGACATAGCCGTCGCGCGAGGAGTGCAGGGCCGAGAAGCCAAGGGCGAGTGAGTCACTGATCGGGCCCGAGACCGACCCCTGGACGTCGATCATGTTGTAGCTGCCATAGGCGACCGAGCCGCGGGCGCGGAATTCCTGGCCCGGCCGGCGCGACACCAGCTTCAGCGCACCACCGATGGTGTTCTTGCCGTACAGGGTGCCCTGGGGTCCGCGCAGGACCTCGACACGCTCCAGATCGAGCAGGTCGAACTGGGTGCCGCGGATACGGCTGTAATAGACGTCATCGATATAGACGCCGACAGCGGGATCGAAGGTCTGCAGGGCGTCGGGCTGGCCCACGCCACGGATGTAGATGTTGGTCGAGTTGGACGAGGCGCGGCCCTGGACGATGTTCAGGTTCGGCACCAGACCTTGCAGATCGGTGGTCTGGGTTGCGCCGGCCTGGTTGAGGGATTCGCCCGAGAAGGCGCTCAGCGACAGCGGCGTGCGCTGTGCGGACTCTTCGGTCCGGCGAGCGGTCACGATGACGTCATCGAGGGCGGCGGACTGTGCCGCAGGCGCATCCTGAGCCATGGCGAAGGGGGAGAGCGCGCTCCAGGCGGCTCCGGCAAGCAAGGCGGTCTTTACATAGCGGTTCATGGTAGCCCCAGTCCTGTGATTTCCAGCCTGATGACGCCTTTATTCAGCGTTCAATGATTTTCGGTAAACTAGTTGATTTCGGTTGGCTGTCAAACGGCAGAGGCGCTCTGAAGGCACCGGCGGCCGAACCTGTGGCGCCGTTGCACAGCAGGGGCGATGCGGCCTAGCTTCGACGCCATGACCCAAGCCGACGTGCCGACCGCAAAACGAGGCCGCCCTTCCAAGGCCAGGGCCGCCGGGGCTGCCGACACGCGGGACCTGATCCTCGACGCCGCCGAGCAACTGTTTTCCAAACATGGATTCTACGGCGTCACCATCCGCGAAGTGGCCCGGGAGGCGGGCGTGGATACGGCGCTGGTCCACTATTATTTCGGAGCCAAGCGGGCGCTGTTCGATGCCGTCTTCCTGCGGCGGGCCGAGGTCTGGAACAATGAGCGCGTCGACGCCATCAACCGCTATGCCGGCGAGATGGGCGATGCGATGACGCTGGAAGGCCTGTTCGAGGCGTTTCTCCGGCCGCCGTTCCAGTGGTCGATGAAGGGCGGGCCGGGCTGGAAACACTATTCGGCCCTGGTCGCCCAGACCAATGCCAATCCGACCTTCGGCGGCGAGACCATGGCCCGCTACTATGATCCGGCGATCCGGCGGCTGATCGAGCTGATCAAACGGGTCCTGCCGGAGGCCCGCGAGGTCGATCTTTACTGGGCCTATCACAACCTGTCGGGTGCCCTGACGCTGACCCTCGGTGAGACGGGGCGGCTGGATCGGCTGTCCGGTGGCCTGTGCCGGTCGGGCGATCTGGAGACGGCCGGCGACTATCTGGTGCGGTTCGCGGCAGCCGGGTTTCGGGCGGTCTGCGGTCCGGGCCCTGCCTAGCCGAAGAACACGGCCCACATCAGGCGACCGGGAAGGAAGGTGAAGGCCCCGGCGACGATCAGGCCACCGATGAAGGTCCATGTCATGCCGCGGGCATGGCTCGCGATCCGGCCCCGGCGGACGGCGAACAGCGCCATGGGCAGGGCGATCAGGGTCCAGCCGCTCAACAGGTGAATCCAGGAAAAGGAACCGGGATTGATCTGGCGAATGAACAGCGAGCTGACCGCGACGGTGAACATGGCCACGATCCAGCTCCAACCGATCAGCCGGTGCAGGCCCGTGCCCTTGATCCCCACCAGCTGGACCGTACCGAGCAGCAGCGCAGCCGTTGCGGCGGCGATATGGAGCTGGATCACCCAAGGCTGTCGGGCGAGCAGGCCCCAGTCCGGTGCGTGCGCGACGGTTGATGCGACCGCCAGGGCCAGACCGATGCCGCCCGCGACGGCGGCGAGCAGCGCCAGCCGTCGCGCGGGAAAGGTGGGGGTGATCGTAGCACTCTGGCGGGTCATGCAGGACTCCGGTTCAGGGTTCGCTGCCGAAGGATGAGGGCTACGCCCGGCCCCGGCGACCGATCAAGACATGCAAGCCGAGCGCGACCAGGGCACCGAACAGGCCGACCGACAGGGCCAGCAGGGTCTCGGCATAGGACGGCGCGACAACCTCGAACGAGACAGGGCCGACGTGGCGGATGGCATTCTGGATGTTCATCCAGCCGTACAGGGCGACCAGGAATCCGAGGGTCGCGGAGAGGGTTGCCGCGAGCTTGAGCAGCAGGCCCATGGCCCCGGCTGTACTGCGCGCGAGAAGACCGATCACGCCGAACACCAGCGCTCCGAACAGGAGCAGCTGTATGGACATCATGACCAGTTTCGCGACCGGGTCCGCACTCATGAACATCTGCGCCACCGAATAGCCCGGCATGTAGCGGCTCATGAGCCAGGCACAGCTTCCGGCGGAGGCTGCGAAGGCGACAGCGGTGACGATGAGAAGAGCGGGCGCGCGTTTCATGCGATGGAGGGTGTGGGGAGGAGTGTCGCGACGTCAAGCGGGGGCGGTTCGGGATCAGTAGTGCGCGGGCGGCGGCGTGGGCGGTGCCAGCAAGGGCATGGCGATCAGGCCAAACAGGAAGCCGCCGACGTGCCCTTCCCACGCCACGGAGCGGCCGCCGCCCTCCGCCTGGTTGATGGCATAGTAGAGTCCCACCGTCGCCAGATTGAGCCAGACGACCAGCAGCACCTCGTCGCGAATCCGCCGCGACCGCAGCGGGATCATGCCCCCGTCAGGACCGATACGGGCGACGGCACCCCACAGGCCGAAGATCGCGCCCGAGGCGCCGACCATCGGGGGCCCCTCCGGGTTGAGGACCAGGTACAGCGCCGCCCCGGCGAGGGCCGAGCCCACAAAGAGTGCCGCAAACCGCCTCCAGCCGGCAGGCCCGACTCCCAGCCGCACCATCGCCAGCGGCGTCAGCGGCAGCAGGACGCTGGCGTTCAGCAGCAGATGGGTCAGCCCGCCATGCGAGACCATGTGCGTGGCCAGGGTGTACCAACGCCCCTCGGCGAGGGCCGGACCCGAGACGCCCCACGGCGCCGGGCCGCCATCGGCCATCTGTGCGACGAACACGGCACTGCAAAGCGCTAGCAGGACAAAGGCGGGCAGGCCGGCGGCGGAAAACAGCAGCTTCCAGGTGCGGATGTCCCAGATCGGCGGACCGGACTGCAACCGCCCCCGGCGGTCGCGCCGGCGGGCAAACAGCGGCGGACGATCAGCAGCGGGCTGGCTCATGGCGGTCACTGTGGCTCAGGCGGGCGGAATTGGACAGGGGCAGGCCGTGGAGAGGGCGTTGATGCATCAGTCCGGTTCCTCGGGCGGGGTCCAGTTCGGGTCGTTGGTGGGGAACCAGTCGGCGGCGAGGTCGCGCCAGTCGGGGTTTTCCCTTTCGATCAGCGCCAGCTTCCAGTCTCGGAGCCATTTCTTGATCCGCTTCTCGCGCCGGATGGCATCAACCACCCAGGCATGGCGCTCGAACCAGAGCAGGCGGGTGCAGTCGTAATCGTCGGTGAACCCGGCAAAGGTGTGCGCCTTGTGCTTCCAAACCCGTGAGAACAGGTTGGACGTCACACCTGTATAGATCGTCCCGTTCCGCCCACTGCCCATCATATAGGTGGCGATAAAGGTACGATGTGTGCGCATGCGCACAACCTATACGTTTTCATTTCTTTCGTCATCCTCCGGCGAGCGCAGCGAGACCGGGGGACCCAGCGGCGCCGAAGGCGACCTGTTCAGACAGGCTATCGTGAACGTCGAGCTCCCGACAGGGTCGCGCTCGCGCGCGCCGCTGGGTCCCCCGGTCTGCGCCGCGAAGACGCGGCTGGCCGGAGGATGACGAAAGGGGGAGGCGGTGGGGTTAGTGCACCCGCGCCTTCCCGATGCTCAGCCCGCCCTCCCCGGCTGACACCGCAATCACGCTCCCGTCCTCGATCTCCCCCGCCAGCAGCTTCTTCGCGATCGGATCGACGAGGTCCTTCTGGATCACGCGCTTGAGCGGGCGCGCGCCATAGACCGGGTCGTAGCCCTTGTCGGCGAGCCAGGCGTAGGCGCTGTCGTCCAGCGACAGGGTCAGGCGGCGGTCGGCCAGCAGTTTCTCGAACCGGGCCATCTGGATACGGACGATGCCAGCCATCTGGTCGCGGCCGAGGCGGCGGAAGAGGATGATCTCGTCGATGCGGTTCAGGAACTCGGGGCGGAAATGGCCGCGGACCTGGTCCATGACATAGGGGCGCACCGCTTCGACGTCGTCGCCTTCGCCCTGGTTGGCCAGCGCCTCTGAGCCGAGGTTGGAGGTCATGATGATCAGGGTGTTCTTGAAGTTGATCACGCGGCCCTGGCCGTCCGTCAGGCGACCGTCGTCCAGCACCTGGAGCAGCACGTTGAAGACGTCGGGGTGGGCCTTTTCGACCTCGTCGAACAGGACGACCTGATAGGGGCGGCGACGCACGGCCTCGGTCAGGGCGCCGCCCTCGTCATAGCCGACGTATCCGGGCGGGGCGCCGATCAGGCGGGAGACGCTGTGCTTCTCCATGTATTCGGACATGTCCATCCGGGTGATGGCTGCCTCGTCATCGAACAGGAAGGCGGCCAGCGCCTTGGTCAGCTCGGTCTTGCCGACGCCGGTGGGGCCGAGGAAGAGGAAGCTGCCCAGCGGACGGTTGGGGTCGTTGAGGCCGGCGCGGGCGCGGCGCACGGCGTCGGCGACGGCGGTCAGGGCCTCGTCCTGACCGACCACGCGGCGGCGCAGGGCGTCCTCCATGGCCAGCAGTTTCTCGCGCTCGCCCTCCAGCATCTTGTCGACGGGGACGCCGGTCCAGCGGGAGACGACCTGGGCGATCTGTTCGGCGTCGACGACCTCGGGGGTCAGCGGGCCGGACTTGTCGGCCTCCGCGGCCTCGGCGTCAGCGAGCTGTTTCTCGATCTGCGGGATCTGGCCGTAGGCGATCTCGGAGGCACGGCCGAGGTCGCCGGCGCGCTGGACGGCGATCAGTTCGGCGCGCAGCCGGTCGAGGGTTTCGCGCAACTGGGCCCCCTGTCCCACCTTTTCCTTTTCGGACTTCCAGCGAAGGGTGAGGTCGTCGGACTGGCCCTCGAGGTCGGCGATCTCGTCCTCCAGCTTTTCGAGCCGGGCCCCGGACGCGGCATCGGTCTCCTTCTTCAGGGCCTCGCGCTCGATCTTGAGCTGGACCAGACGGCGGTCGATCTCGTCCAGCGCCTCGGGCTTGGAGTCGACGGCCATGCGGACGCGGCTGCCGGCCTCATCGATCAGATCGATCGCCTTGTCGGGCAGGAAACGGTCGGTGATGTAGCGGTGCGAGAGGGTGGCGGCGGCGACGATGGCGCTGTCGGAGATGCGCACCCCGTGGTGGACCTCATACTTCTCCTTGATGCCGCGCAGGATGGAGACGGTGTCCTCGACACTGGGCTCCTCGATGAAGACGGGCTGAAAGCGGCGGGCGAGGGCCGCGTCCTTCTCGACGTGTTTGCGGTACTCATCGAGCGTGGTGGCGCCGACGCAGTGCAGCTCGCCGCGCGCGAGGGCGGGCTTGAGCAGGTTGGAGGCGTCCATGGCCCCGTCGCCCTTTCCGGCGCCGACCAGGGTATGCATCTCGTCGATGAACAGGATGATGCCGCCCTCGGCCGCGGTGACCTCGGCGAGGACCGCCTTCAGACGCTCCTCGAACTCGCCGCGATATTTGGCGCCGGCGATCAGGGAGCCCATGTCCAGGGCCATGACGGTCTTGTCGCGCAGGCTCTCGGGCACGTCGCCGTTGACGATGCGCAGGGCGAGTCCTTCGACGATGGCGGTCTTGCCGACGCCGGGCTCGCCGATCAGGACGGGGTTGTTCTTGGTGCGGCGGGCGAGGACCTGGATGGTGCGGCGGATCTCCTCGTCGCGGCCGATGACCGGGTCGATCTTGCCGTCGCGCGCGGCCAGGGTCAGGTCGCGGGCATAGCGTTTGAGGGCGTCATAGGCGTCCTCAGCCCCGGCGCTGTCGGCGGTCTTGCCCTTGCGGACCTCGGCGATGGCGGCATCGAGGGCGGCGGGGGTGGCACCGACGGATTTCAGGACTTCGGCCGCGACCCCGCCCTCACGGGCGATGGCGCTGAGCAGGCGTTCGGTGGTGACGAAGGCGTCGCCGGCCTTCTTCGAGGCTTCCTCGGCAGAGGCGAAGACGCGGGCGGTGTCGCCGTCGAGATAGATCTGGCCGTTGCCGCCGGTGACCTGGGCGCGCTTCTTCAGGGCGGTTTCGGTCGCGGTCTCGGCCTTTGCGGGGTCGCCGCCGGCGGCGGTGATCAGATTGCGGGCGAGGCCGTCGCGCTCCTCGAGCAGCACCTTGAGCAGGTGTTCGGGCGCGAACTGCTGATGCCGCCGGGCGAGGGCCAGCGACTGGGCGGACTGGACGGCCTGTTTGGCGCGGTCGGAGTAGAGGTCGAGATTCACTTGGCTATCCCCTGATGGCGGACTCCGCCGTCGCGCCCTCTGATGCAAGCAACGCGCCGTGCGGCTGCAACTCAGGTGGGTGTGACCGAAACGCCACGCAAGGGGGTGGTTGGGGGGCCGGCCGAAGCCGGCGAAATCAGCTTCCTGTGGTCGGGGCCGAGAAGTCGAACTGTTCCGGCCGCCGCTGGCCGCCACCGAAATTCCAGGTCAGGCCGATGAAGGCCGCACGACCGCCGAACACCTGGTCCGCCTGGTCGGTGAAGGTCGGGGTGGTCAGGGTGGTGGTGGAGCCGAAATCGTCGAACACATCCCGGACCGTGACATTGAGCGACCAGGCGTCATTGATTTTCCGCCGATAGCCGAGATTGACGAGGGTGGACTGTTCGCGGCTGCCCTGGGCCAGAAACTGCTCGCCGCCCCAGATGCCAGCCACCTGGAGGAAGTCTTCCGGCGTCGGGGTCCAGTTCAGGGTCAGACGGCCGGCGACGCTTTCGCCCTCGCTGTCGACCGTGCCGACCAGGCCAGCGGCGTCGATCTGCTGGCGGAAGAGGTTGAGACTGGCATTGTAACGCAGGGTCGGGTGCAGGGCGCCGCTGGCCACCAGTTCCAGCCCCGTCGAGGTGCTGGCCCCGAGGTTCTCGGGCCGGGTCAGGAAGACGCCGCCGCCCAGCTCGGAGGTGACCGGGGTGAAGGCGTCGCGCGTGTCCCGGTAGTAGACGGTGGCCTGGTAGAAGGTCTGTTGCTGGCGATAGCCCCAGATCAGCTCGAGCGCATCCGTCTCCTGCGGCAGCAGGTCGGGATTGCCGGAGCGGCGGTTCAGATTGTCCTGGTAGGTCAGGAAGGGGTTCAGATCGCCCGGGCCGGGCCGCTGGATCCGGCGGCCGTAGCTGGCGCGCAGGGTCTGGGTATCGTCCAGCTGCCAGGAGACGTTCAGGGTCGGATAGGCGCGGAAATAGTCCTGCGACGACCGCAGGCCGGAGGTGATCTGGTCCAGCTCGAGATCGGCCTGTTCGAGGCGCAGGCCGAACTGGGCGGTCAGCTTCTCGCCGAACGGCCGCTCCAGGGTCGCATAGACGGCGTGCACCGTCTGATCGAGGTGGAATTCATTGGACACGACAGGGTCGGGGACCAGGCTCGCCGGGGTGGGCCCGCGGGCGAAGAGGTTGTCCTGTTCGAGGGTCAGGGCCTGACGCTCATAGCCCAGCCGCAGGCGGCCGCCGTCGGCCATCGGCCGGACATAGGCACTGGTGAAGCCGATCTGGTCCTGACGGTTCTGGTTGCTCAGAAACTCGCTGAAGGGAGACGCCACCGGGATCAGCCGGTCGGCCCGGGTGGCGAGCTCGACACCGAAGCGGTTACGGTCGTAACGCAGCTCATTGGACCATTCATGGCCCGCCGCGTCGAACCGGCGCAGGACGCGTGCGCTCGCGCCGGAGAACTGGCCCGCAAAGCCACCCCCCGCCGTCCGGCGATAGGCCGAGGCGATGCCGCCGCCGGCCGCATCGGCCTCATACAGGTCAAGGCTGTCGGCGAAGCTGTCGACGTCCGTATGGCGCACATCGCCGGTCAGTTGGGTTTTGGCGTCCAGATTGTGCTCGGCCGCCAGGCGGATGAAGACGCTGTCGGAATCGCCCTCGACATTCTGGCTCTGGCGCGCGGCGAGGAACCGGCCGGACCCGGCGTCGAACCGCGTCCGCAGCCGCTCGAGTTCCTGAAGATAGGCGTCATGGCGCACGCCGAAATCGGCGGACAGGGTCGTCGGGCCGTTCACATGCGACAGGCTGCCGCCGACATTGTAGCGGCCGGTGTCGCCGATGTTGGCGCGCAGCGAGCCGGTCGTGGTCTGGCCGGGGCGGACCGTGGTCGGTTTGGAGATCAGATTGATCACTCCGCCCGAGCCTTCGGGGCTGTAGGCGGCGGACGGATTGGTCAGGATTTCGATCCGGGCATACTGGGCGGCCGGAATCTGCTGCAGCAGCTGGCCCCGGCTGGGTCCGTTGAACTGGCTGGCGGGCCGGCCGTCGACCAGGATGGTGACATTGGCATCGCCGCGCAGGCTGACATTGCCATCGGGATCGACCTCGACAGAGGGAATGTTGCGCAGGGCCTCGGCCAGGGTGCCGGTCTGGGCCTGGAGGTCATTGGCGAGGCTGTAGCTGGTGCCCTCGCTGGAGGTGCGGATGTCATTGGGGCGGGCGGTGACGACCACCTCATCGAGCGCCGCGGCCTCGGCGGGCTTTTCGGACTCTGCGGCCGGGGCCTCCTGTTGCGTTGCCGGGGCCGGAGCCGGGGTTTGGGCAGGAGCGGGTGCCGGAGTCGGGGCCGGCGTCTGGGCGAAGGCCGCACCGGACGCGGTGGCCAGGGCCGTGCCGACCAGCAGCAGGAAGCGGATGGAAGTCATGACGGTACCCCTCATGGAGCCGCCCCACGGCCCGCTCCCTTCAGCGCCCGGTACCAGCGTTGCTGCGGCGCGGACAGTTACTTCCTCGTCATGCTGACGTCCGGAATTGAATGGCGCCTCCCCCGGTAGCGGGATAGGTCGGAAACCGTCCGCCAAGGTCGCCGGAGCGTCCGCTTGATCCCCCACACAGCCTGGCCCGTCGATCCCGCCGTCATCCTGCCCTTCCTGCTGGCGGTGGCCCTGATCGAGCTGACACCGGGGCCGAACATGGGCTGGCTGGCGCTGGTGTCGCTGGGGCGGGGTCGGCCGGCGGGGTTTGCGGCGGTGGCCGGGGTGACGGTCGGGCTGGCGGTGTGGATGCTGGCCGCGGCCTTCGGCCTGACGCAGGTGCTGCTGATCTGGCCGCTGCTGTTCCAGATCATCCGCTGGGCCGGGGTGGTCTTCCTGCTGTGGCTGGCCTGGGAGGCCTGGCGCGGCGACAGCGGTCCGGCCGCTGCGGACGGTCCCGACCTCAGTACCCTGCGCGGCCTGTTCCTGCGCGGCATGACGGGCAATCTGCTGAACCCCAAGGCGGCGGTCTTCTATGTCGCCCTGCTGCCGACCTTCATGCGGCCCGATCATGGTTCACCGCTGGTCCAGGCGCTGAGCCTCGGCGGCCTGCATCTGGTGGTGGCGGTCGTGGTGCATGCCCTGATCGTGCTGGGCGCGGCCGGGGCGAGCGGCGCGGTTATGGGGCGGGTGCAGGGGCCGGTACTGCGCGCCGTCATGGCCGGCGGCATCGCCCTGGTGGCACTGTGGATGGCGTGGGAGACGCGGGGCTAGGGCGGTTTCCGGGGCCTTCCCCGGCGAGGGCTGGTTCATCACAAAGGCCACAAAGGAGGCCACAAAGGGCACAAAGGGTCCTGTGAGGATGCGTGAACCCGGGCCGTGGCCTGGATCAAAGCGGCGTGCGCCGCGATCTCAAATCAGCCCGGAGGGCACCGACCTCAACACAGCTCCGGTCCCGTCGTGTCCTTTGTGGCCTCCTTTGTGGCCTTCGTGATGAACCTCCCTGCCACCGCACCGCGCCAAAGACACGCCGGCCGGTTCAACTCGGCAGACGATTGCTCTAGCGTCCGCGTCGAACCCTGTCCGGAGCCCTTCCATGTCCCTTCGCCTGACCCGCCGCGCGGCTCTGGTTTCCTCCGTGGCCGGGGCGGCCGCCCTGCCCTCTACCGGCCGGGCGCAGGCCGCAGCGAATGACAGCGCCTCGCTGGCCGATCAGGTCGACGCCTATGTGAAACGGGTCATGGCCGGTTTTCCGGACCAGCCGGCGGTGTCGGTAGCCCTGGTCAAGGACGGGCAGGCGCTGATGACGCGCGGCTATGGCGTGAGGTCCATCGGCGGGGCGGCCGTGGATGAACACACATTGTTCGCCATCGCCTCCAACACCAAGGCGGTGACCTGTGCCGCCCTCGCCATCCTGATCGATGAGGGCAAGGTGAAGTGGGACGAGCCGGTGCGGACCTATCTGCCCGGCTTCAGCCTGTCGAAGCCCGCGCTGAACGACATGGTCACGGTCCGCGATCTGGTCAGTCACCGGATCGGCTTCGGCCTCGGCGCCGGCGACCTGCTGTTCTGGCCCAACAGCGACCGGACCCGGGCCGAGATCATGGCGGCCGTGCCCCATGTGCCGATCGAGGACAGTTTCCGGACCACCTACCACTACTGCAATCTGATGTTCGTGGTGGCCGGCGAGGTGATCGCGGCGGCCTCGGGCATGACGTGGGAGGATTTCGTCCAGACCCGGATTCTGGACCGGCTGGGCATGACCGAAACCCTGCCGGTGATGATCGGGGCCGATCCGGCGAAATCAGCCCTGCCGCACGGGCGGGTCGGGCCGCCGCTGCGTTACCAGGGCGAGATGCGGACCATCGGCCAGTCGATCCAGGAGGTCTGGAACTGGTCCTCGGCGGGGGCGGCCGGCGGCTTCGTCACCACCCCGGTCGACTGGGCCAGATGGATCGCGGTGCAGCTGGCGCGCGGCGAACTGCCCGACGGGACCCGGCTGTATTCCGAAGCCCGGGCCAATGAGATGTGGCGGCCCAACATCATCATCTCCAACTCGGCCGGGCCGACCGAAACCCTGCCGGGGCGGGCCATCGCCTCGACCTATGCCACCGGCTGGCAGGTGCAGGACTATCGCGGCGAGCGGATGATCACCCACGGCGGCGGAGCCCCCGGCTATGTCTCGGGCACAGTGCTGATCCCCGGGCGCAATGCGGGCTTCTCCTATTTCACCAATGCCGAGGAGAGCTTCCTGACCCGCGCCCTGCGCAGCGGCATCACCGACATCGTGATGGGCAAGACCGGCTTCGACTGGGTCGCGGACGGGGTACGACTGCAGACAGAGGGGAATGCGAAATCGATCGAGGCCGCGGCGGCGATCGATGCGAAACAGGCGGCGGGCGCGCCGCCGTCCCTGCCGCTGGCGGCCTATGCCGGAACCTGGCGCGACCCCTGGTACGGCGACATCACGATCCAGGCGCGGGACCTCCAGCTGTGGCTGAGCTTCAGCCGGACCCCGTCGCTGCAGGGCCCGGTCGAGCCGTATGACGGCGACACCCTGCGGACCCGGTTCACCGACCGGCGCGAGGAGGATGTCTTCATCAGCTTCAGGCTGGAGAACGGCCGACCGGTCTCAGCGACGATGAAGGCCGTCAGTCCGGATGCGGACTTCAGCTATGACTACCATAACCTGCGGCTGACGAAGGTTTGAGCCCCTACTCCGTCTGACGCCGCGAGACCCGGCCCGCTTCGAGGACCGGCATGCCGGCCTCGGTCGGGATGTAGATCGTTTCGCGGCCGGACTTGCCGGCGGTTTCCTTGAGCATGTCGATATAGGCCCAGCGCAGGTAGTTCTCCGGCCCGCCGAGGCTTTCGGCCATGATGCGGTTGGCCTCATTGGTGCCGCGGGCGCGGGCGACCTCGGCCTGGGCGTTCAGCTGGGCCGAGTCCAGGGCGGCCTGGGCTTCCAGCACGCGGATGCGGCGGTTCTGGACTGCCTCTTCATAGGCCGCCTTGCCCTGCATCTGCTTGGAATAGACGTTGTAGGTCGGCAGGCCGACCAGGACGAGGGCGGCGACAACGACGAGGCCGATGACCGAGCCGAGGGTGACGCTGAATCCGCGCATGATGCTCTCCTGAAAAGCCGGGACCGACCCGGGTTGTCAGGGTCGCTGCCGGATTGACATGGGTCAAGCCCCGCCGGCTTGAAGGTTCAGTACCGGTCGCGCGGGCGAGGGTCCAACAGCAGGCCGGAGACCGTTGCGGCCAGCAGGCGCGGTGCCAGCGGCAGGCGCGCCACCTTGCCCAGCACATGGTCGCGGACCCACGGCAGGATGCGACCGTCGGCCTGATAGAAGGGGGTGAAGCCGAGGCTCAGGGCCTGATACAGGCGCACGTGCCAACGGCGGGCTGCGGCATAGGCAGACAGCGCCACCGGCAGGTCGCGATGCCGGATCAGGGCGTCGGCGAGGGATTGTGCGTCGAGCAGGCCCATATTCACTCCCTGCCCCAGTTGCGGACTGGTGGAGTGGGCAGCATCACCGATCACCGCCAGTCGATCCGCCACGGGGCGGCCGAGGGTCTGGTGACCATAGGAGGCCAGTGTCATCTGATCCCGGTCGGTGATGGCGTCCATGACCGGCGTCAGCTCCGGCCACAGGCGAAGGCAGTGGTCCTTCCAGACGTCCAGCCCCCGCGCGTACCACTCGGGCCAGATCTCGGTTTTCAGGCTCCAGAAGAAGGTCGCAAGGGGAGCCGTCTCGTCCGGCCTGACACCGCAGGGAAGGACGCCGAGCATGCGGCTGGCGCCCAGATAGACCTGCTGCAGTGCCGTCGGATCGAAGGGCGCTCCCGGCCAGGGCACGGTGGTCCACAAGGCACCCCAAGCCAGATCGGTCCGCTCAGCCCCCATCCGGGCAGAGATCGCCGACCGCGCGCCCGAGGCGTCGATGACGAGATTGAAGGGCCTGCTGCGGCCGCCGGCGCTGTTGATCAGACGGCCGCCGTCGGCGGCTACGATCTCCCGGTCGGTTTCGAATTCGACGCCGGCCTCGACGCAGGCTTTGAACAGAATGGCGAACAGGGCGGTCCGGTTAATGCCAATGGCCTGTCGCGGATGCTTCAGTTCGCTGTAGCGCACATCGAGGATGACCCGTCCACGGCGGGCCTCACGCCCGATTATGTGGTCGATGCGCTGGCCATGGGCCTCGATCTGCGCCGTGAGCCCAAGCCGGTCCAGCACATCCAGTCCTGTCGGCTGGAGCATCAGGCCGGCACCGACGGGGCGCGGCGTGTCGAAACGTTCGTGGATCAAGACACCCCGCCCCTGCCGGGCCAGCATGAGGGCGACGGCAAGGCCGGTTGGACCGGCACCGACGATGGCAACGTCGTCCCGGGGAGTCAGGCGGCGGGGCGGTAACGGGATATCCAGCGTCCCCTGCGGAGGCTTCTTCCCGGTCCTGGTGCGCGGCTTTCGGACTTTCGGAGCCGCCTTTTCCGTCACGCGGGGACGAGTTCGATCAGATCAAGATTCGATTCAACCTGGGGCCAGGGGATGACCAGACGCCAGCGGCGATCACCGATCCTTTCCAGCACGGCGATCAGGTCCCGGTCGGGCCTCTGGCCGTAGGAATTGGCGGGCGGCTCCTCGGCCAGGGCAAGCGAGCCGAGCATGACCATCTGACGATCACTCTCGGGAAACAGCAGGCCACCGGGGCGCTGGCTGCCGGTCTGTTTGGAGAATTTCAGACCCCGCGGCGTCGCTTCGATGCGGCAGGCGAACCAGCCGTAGACAACATAGCCAAGTCCGTCCTCGCCCCCCTGGGACCCCAGTTTGACAGTGCGGCAGCGATAGTCGCCGGGCGGCGGCGCGACAGATGACCGGGCGGCCCGGGGGTCGATCAGATCACCGAGGCCGGTCAGGTCGCCCGAGCCGGGCTGGCGCCGGGCCTGTTGCAGGGCGAGAGACCAGGCCGCATCGCGGCGGCTGTAGCGGTCGCGGTCGGAAGCCGTGACGATGCCGCGCCAGTCGCGCAGCGCCACCGGTCCGGTGGCCTCTCCGGAAGCGGCGGGCGGCGGCGGCGGGGGGGGTGGCGCGGAGGCGCAGGCAGTGAGCACGAGGCTCGCGAAAAGGCTCAGGGCCGAAGACCGCGACAGGCCGGACATGGGCGCTCCGGGAGAGATCGAGGCCCTCTTGGGCCAGCGAAGCGAGGCGGCGTCAAGCGACCTCGCGCGGCGGGCAGGGTCCCGATCAGTCCTCGGCGGCCGCGGCCTCGACCTTGCGGCGGGGCGCGCGACGTTTGGGCGCGGCGGACTCTTCGGCGGCTTCAACGGGTTCAGGTGCCGATGCAGTCGAACGGGTCAGGAAGCCCGGCAGGGCCGAACCAATCCCGTCGTCGGTGTTCGCCCCGGCGTCGCGGCGGGGCTTGCGCTCGGGACGTTCGGGGCGGGCCGGGCGCTCAGCCCGTTCAGAACGGACGTCCGGGGCGGCCTCGGTCGTCTCGGCGGGCGAGGCCTCGCCTTCCGCGCGCGGCTCGCCGCCTTCGCGTTCGAAGCGGGCGTTACGCTCCAGCTGGCGGCGTTCCCAGCGTTCGCGGCGGGTCTCGCGGCGGCTGCCGTCGGCGTTGAAGCCGCCCTCGCCTTCGGCGCGGGGCTCACGGGGTTCACGCGTCTCGCGGTCCTGACGCGGCTGGTCGTCGCGGTCGCGCCATTCGCGACGGGGCTGTTCGCCCTGACGGTCGTTCTGGCGGTCATTGGAGCGATCGTTCTGGCGTTCCTCGGCCTCGCGCTGGCGGGCCTCGATCTGGGCGAGACGGTCGGCCTCGACCTTTTCGGCGGCCATGATGGCGGCGGCCTGGGCCCCGGTCTCGTCCTCGAAATCGATGTCGAAACCCTGTCCGGCCAGTTCGCGCTGGGCGATCTCGGACACGGGGCGCGAGGGCTGGAGGGCGCGCAGGACGCGGAAATAGTGCTCGGCGTGCTGGGTGTAGTTCTCGGCCAGGACGCGGTCGCCAGCGGCCGAGGCGTCGCGCGCCAGCTGCATATAGCGCTCATAGACGGTCTGGGCGTTGCCGCGGACCTTGATGTTCTCGGGCCCCTGCGAGTCCCAGGACCGGTTCGGATTGGTAGCGTTGGCGTTGCTGTTTCCGCCGCCGCTGCCGGGCTTTCTGTTGCGTCCGCGCTGACGCTTCATGCCCTTGAAATCTCTCATCCGACGCTACCGTGCTTTGTATGAGGGACGGTCCGGGGCGATGGCCGCCGGTGCTGTCCGTTGGGTCGTTCCGCTTCGTTCCGGGGCCAATCCCCGCTGACGATGTGATCGGAAATACGTCGCCGCCCCGTGGTCCGCCCGGCCGATCTGGCCAGACCTTCACATGCCCTGAGCGCGCGTGGATGGGCCTGAAGCGGTCCAAGGCGTGCGTTTTGGGTGGGAGACAACTGAAGACTTAGCGCGGGCCGGGCCGGTTTCCAAGGGGATTGTTTGGGACACCTACATCTTCGGAATCGGGTTTGTCCTCGGGTCCGGTCCGTTGGTGATGACACGGTCGCGGTCGGACAGGTCCTTGACGATGATGACGCCTTCGAAGCCCGCGGCCTCGAACAGGGCCTTGACCTGCGGGCCCTGGTCCCAGCCGATCTCGACGGCGAAGATGCCGTCGGGGCGCAGGATGCGGCGGATCTCGGGGGCCAGTTCGCGATAGGCGACGAGACCGTCGGGGCCGCCGTCCAGCGCCAGATGCGGATCATGCTCGCGGACCTCGGGGTCGAGGCCGGGAATGTCGCCCGAGGGGATGTAGGGCGGGTTTGAGACCACCAGGTCGAAGCTGGCGTCGCCGAAACCGGCGGCCCATTCGGTGCGCAGGAAGGTCGCGCGGTTGTCGAGTTCGAGGTTGGTCGCATTCTCCCGGGCCACGGCGAGGGCCTCGAACGAGATGTCGGTGCCGACGCCACGGGCCCCGGCGCGCTCGGCCAGGGTGGCCAGAAGAATGGCCCCCGAACCCGTACCGAGATCGATCATCTCGAAGGCCTGATGCGGCGGATAGGCCAGCATGACGACATCGAGGATGGCCTCGGTGTCCGGGCGGGGGCTGAGCACGTCGGGGGTGACGTTCAGCATGATCTTCCAGAAGCCCTTCCGGCCGAGGATGCGCGAGACCGGCTCGCGGCGCAGGCGGCGTTCGACGAAACCGTCCAGTGC
>CANMXH010000007.1 GCA_947501315.1 Caulobacteraceae bacterium
AAGATGATCAGCCCCGGCAGGATGCGCTGCAGGGTCGTCAGGGTCGCCTCATTGGCCACATAGCCCGAGGTGAACAGCAGGGCCGCTTCCTTCTGGTGCCAGCTGGCCAGCTCGGCCTCCAGATCGACCGCCGAGCGGGTCGTGCCCGAGATGTTGCGCGTGCCGCCGGCGCCGGCGCCGACCGTGTCGATCTCGGTCTGCATGGCCTCCAGCACCGCCGGATGCTGGCCCATGCCCAGATAGTCGTTCGAGCACCAGACCACCACGTCCTGCTCCGTCCCGTCCTCGCGGCGGCGCTTCGCCCTGGGGAACTGGCCGCGCACGCGCTTCAGATCGGCAAAGACGCGATAGCGCCCCTCGCCCTTGACCTGCTCGACAGCAGTCTGGAATGCGGCCTGGTAGTCGAACATCAGGATGGACCTTGTATCGATCCGGATCACTCTCATCTCGGCCCGCCCGGGTCACCTCCGGGAAACTCCTGAAGGTCGACGAGTCAGGGGCGCTGGAGGAGGATCGTCATGCGGACGAGTTCGGACAGGCTGCGGGCCTGCATCTTGGTCATGACATTGGCCCGGTAGACCTCGACCGTCCGGGGACTGATCTCGAGGTCGTAGGCGATGACCTTGTTGGCCTGTCCGGCGACGAGGCCGTCCAGCACCTGTCGCTCCCGCGCGGAAAGGCTGGCAAGCCGCTCACGCAATTCGGCATTCCGTCCGGCATGCTCCGCCGCAAGGGTCTGGTCTGCGATGGCGGCGCGAACCGAGGCGAGCAGGGCGTCATCGTCAAAGGGCTTCTCGATGAAATCCTTCACGCCCGCCCGGACGGCCTCGATGGCCAGCGGAACGTCGGCATGGCCGGTCATGACGATCACCGGATGGCCTACCCCGATCTCTGTCAGTCGCCGGACCATCTCCAGGCCGTTCATGTCCGGCATGCGGACGTCCGTGACAATGCAGCCCGGGGCCAGATTTCCTGCAGACGCCAGCAGGGCCGCAGCGGAGTCATAGGTCCTCGACCGGAGGTTTGCCGTGTCCAGAAGAAACGCCAGTGAATCGCGGATCGCGGCGTCGTCGTCGACAATATGGACGACCGGCTCATTCAGCATCGTTGAGTTCCTCCTCGCCTACAGCCCGCAGTGTAAAGCAGAACCGGGTCCCTCCGCCGGGGTTAGGCTCTGTCCATATGCGCCCGCCATGCGCCTCGATGATCGTCCGGGAGATCGACAGGCCGACGCCCATACCGGTCCGTTTGGTCGTGACAAAGGGCTGAAACAACTGGTCGGCCACCTCAGCGCTGATTCCTGAACCGGTATCGGCGACCGTAACCTGGGCATGGCCATCTGGTGCCGCGTCGATCGTGATCTCCAGTATCTTCGCGGGGCTGTCTTCCATCGCCTCCATGGCGTTTCGGATCAGGTTGAGCGCAACCTGCTGGACCTGAACCCGGTCGGCGAGAACAAACTCGATCCCGGGCGCGAACCTGAACCTGACGCGGACGCCGGTTTCCTTGGCACCGACGAGGGCGAGGGCGCTGGCCTCCTCGACCAGTTTGGGCAGGCTTTCGACCCGACGTTCTGCTTCACCGCGGGCTACGAAGTCCCGTAACCGGCGGATAATCTCGCCGGCGCGAAGCGCCTGCTCACCCGCCTTGTGGATGGCCTCGAGCAGGCGTTCACGCGGCACCGGTTCTGCAGCGAGCAGGCGCGATGAGCCCTTCAGATAATTGGCGATCGCCGAAAGCGGCTGGTTCAGCTCGTGCGCCAGCGCTGACGCCATCTCCCCCATGGCGCTCAGCCGGGAGATATGGACCAGTTCGGATTGCAGTTCCTGCAGCCGCTGCTCGATGTCCTGTCGTTCGCTGAGGTCGCGGACGAAGCCCGTGAAGAACCGCCGGTCGCCCGAAATCATTTCCCCGACGGACAATTCCATTGGGAAGGTAGAGCCGTCGCGGCGCTCTCCCAGGACGACCCGGCCGACCCCGATGATGCGTCGCTCGCCGGTCGTCAGATAGCGATCCAGATAGCCGGCATGATGAGCCCGGTAGGGCTCGGGCATCAGCATGTTCACATTGCGACCGATGACCTCGTCGGCCGTCCAACCGAACAGGCGTTCGGCGGCGAGGCTGAAGGACTGCATGTTCCCGTCTTCGGCGATGACCACCATCGCGTCCGGGACGGTCGCAAGGATGGACTGGAGGTGGGCTTCCCGGGCGAGCAGGTCGCGGCTTACGGCCACGGAGCGCGACCTCATGGACTGGAATACCTCCCCACCCGCGGTCACCGCGGCACCGATCAGCAGGAAGACGAATGCGCTGATCAGGTCCCCGCCGGTCAGACCGTCCGGGGCGCTCGAGATCATCAGGCCGCAGCCAAGGCCGAGCAGGGTCGCTACTGCGCCGGGCACCGCGCCGCCAAGCGCCGCTGCGCCGATCACAGCGGGTATGAAAATCATGAACAAAAGCCGGTCTTCAAGGACCGGGGACAGGGTCAGACACAGCAGGTAGGCGGCGGCGGTGAGGACGAAAGCGGTGATCAGACCCAGCCGGGCATGTCGGGCCACCAGCATCCAGGCCCAAAAGGCCTGTGATGCGCTCGCGTGCGGGTGGGTAACCGTCATTCTCGTCTCCGCAAAGACCCGTAGGTGAAACGACCGGGTTCCACCAGACGGGACGGCGGTCAGGTGGGCGAATGCCGCAGCACGATCCGGAACGCCTGATCCATCCGATGTCCTCTGGGCGGCGGCTCCCGGCCAGACGCCGGAGAATGCTGCGCCCGGGTCGGCTGGCGGTGTCCGGTTATGCCCGGGATGTAGCGGGTCGGCCGTCCGGCATCAGGGAAACCCCTTAGGGGGCAGACCCGAATACCGGTCAGCGGGGCGGGGTCCTAACGTCGGTCATAGGCCTTGCAAGGAGGATCTGATGACCGCCCTACGCAATCATGAATCCCGGGAAGCGGTCGTGCCGTCGTCGGATGCGGGGTCGGATTGCGCGCTATGCGGTGCATTTGCGAACGCGACAGCAGCGCCCCGATCACCTTTCGACCCCGGTGCGGTTCTGTTCCGGCAAGGGGAGGCGGTCCGGCTCGTTTATCGGGTGCTCAGCGGTGCGGTGATCAGCTACCGCCTGCTGAGCGATGGCCGCCGGCAGGTGACAGGGTTTCATCTGCCGGGGGATTTTCTCGGGCTCGAGGCCGGCGTGGAGCATACGACCACAGCCGAGGCCCTGAGCCGCGTCGATGCCCTGGCGATGGAGCGGACCGAACTTGCCGGCCGCGCAGTGACCGACGTGGGTCTGGCGCGGGCGCTGTGGCAGGTCACCGTCCGGGCCTTCCGGCGGAGCGAGGACCACGCCCTGATCCTTGCGCGCCAGGGGGCAACCGAGCGTGTCGCCGCCTTTCTGCTGGATTTCGCCGAACGCATGGGGCGACCGGAAATCATTGACCTGCCCATGACCCGGCAGGACATCGCCGACCATGTCGGCCTGACCATCCATACCGTCTCGCGCACCCTGTCCCAGCTCCAGGCCCGGGGTCTGGTCGAGGCCCGGTCATCGCGTCACGTACGCCTGATCCAGCGTCACAGGCTTGAGGGCCTTTGCGCGTGAAGGCGATGACTGCCAGTCCAGCTTCCCGCCCGGCGGTCATCCTGGTGGACGACGACCCCGCTGTGACCCATGCCATGCATTTCTCGTTCGACCTCGAAGGTCTCGACGTGCGCAGCTTTCGCGACGGCGAAAGTCTTCTGGCGGCGGACGATCTGCCGGATTCAGGCTGTCTGGTTCTGGATCACAACCTGCCGGGCATGGATGGTCTTGCCCTGCTTGAGCGTCTTCGTACGGCGGGCGTCGACCTGCCTGCGATCCTGATCACGACGAATCCGCAGTCTGCCCTTCGAAACCGTGCGGCTGCGGCGGGTGTGCCGATCATCGAAAAACCGCTGCTTACCGACGCCTTGCTGACCACGGTTCGCAAGGCGCTGGCCCGCCGGGGCTGAGACAACCGTTCATGATGCAGGGCAGGGCGCCCGTCGTGAGGTCATTAGCGAGGCTCCCGCCCCTGCGGTCGACATTGCTGTCAGGAGCAAGGCGCAAGCTGCCACACAGCGGAAGCAATGGCCGAGCGTCGGCCCGCACATCGGGCCAGTCTGTGCCATGTGCACGGTGGCCAGCAGGGCTGCGGTCGCTGCCGCCCCGCCCAGTGACAGGCCGAGCACCATCAGCGCGGCACCGAGAACCTGCTCGTCCTGAATGTTGTGAATGCGCATGTTGATTTCTCCCGCAGCCACAAGACCCGTGAACTGCCCGTCCGGCATTGCGCCAGAGCAAGGCCGGGGCGGCGAAGGCCGGGCACGAGGGTGTCCTCTGCTCGAGGGGTTCATCTGAATGCCGTCCACCACCACGCCCGAGTCTGACACGCCGTCAGACGTCGTTGCCCTGTTCCTGTTCCTCGGCATCGCCGCGATCCTCGCCCTGATCGCGACCGCCCTGACCGATGACCCGGCATTCCGGTTCCACGGCTATATCCTGATGGCGGCCTCGGTTCTGGCCCTGAGCGCGATGACGATCGGCATCGCCCATGGCAGATTCCGCAGTGACCCGGGCCGCTATCAGGACGGGGTCATCCGCGCCGGGGTCATCGCCACCATGTTCTGGGGCGTTGTCGGCATGACGGTCGGCGTCCTGATCGCTTCGCAGCTGGCCTGGCCGGAGATATTCTACTTCCCTGACCACGGTTGGTTGAACTTCGGTCGGCTGAGGCCGCTGCATACCTCCGGTGTGATCTTTGCCTTCGGCGGCAACGCGCTGATCTGTACCTCGTTCTGGGTCGTGCAGCGCACCTGCAAGGCGCGGCTGGCCGGCGGGATCTGGCCCTGGTTCGTGTTCTGGGGCTACCAGCTGTTCATCGTTCTGGCAGCCACCGGCTATCTGGCAGGGATCACCCAGTCACGCGAGTATGCCGAACCGGAGTGGTACGTCGACATCTGGCTGACCATCGTCTGGGTGGCCTATCTCCTGGTTTTCCTCGGGACGATCTGGAAGCGGAAAGAACCCCACATCTATGTGGCCAACTGGTTCTATCTGGCCTTCATCGTCACCGTCGCCCTGCTGCATCTGGTCAATAACGCCGCCGTGCCGGCTGGCCTGCTGGAGGCCCGCAGCTATTCCGCCTTCGGCGGCGTCCAGGACGCCCTGGTCCAGTGGTGGTATGGTCACAACGCCGTGGGCTTTTTCCTGACCGCCGGCTTCCTGGCGATCATGTACTATTTTGTGCCGAAGCGGGTCGAGCGGCCGATCTATTCCTACCGCCTGTCGATCGTTCACTTCTGGTCGCTGATCTTCATCTACATCTGGGCGGGCCCGCACCACCTTCACTATACGGCCCTGCCGCAGTGGGCGCAGACGCTGGGCATGACCTTCTCGATCATGCTGTGGATGCCGTCCTGGGGCGGTATGATCAACGGCCTGATGACCCTGTCGGGGGCTTGGGACAAGCTCCGCACCGACCCGGTCGTGCGCATGATGGTCGTGGCCATCGCCTTCTACGGCATGTCGACCTTCGAGGGTCCGCTGATGTCCATCCGGACGGTCAACGCCCTGTCGCATTACACGGACTGGACCATCGGCCACGTTCATTCCGGGGCCCTGGGCTGGGTCGGCTTCATCAGCTTCGGGGCCATCTACTGCCTGGTGCCCTGGCTATGGAAGAAGGAGCGGCTGTATTCAAACGCGCTCGTCGAGTGGCATTTCTGGATCGCGACGACCGGTATCGTTCTCTACATCACCGCCATGTGGGTCTCCGGCATCATGGAAGGCCTGATGTGGCGCGAGTACACGACCGACGGCTTCCTCGCGAACAGCTTCATCGAGACGGTGTCCGCCAAGCATATCCAGAACATCATCCGCACCGTCGGCGGCCTGATGTTCCTGAGCGGCACGCTCATCATGTCCTACAACCTGTGGCGAACGATCCGCATGCCGTCCGTGCCGAACAGTGCGGCCGTGCCGGCGAGGACGATCGAGCCGCGCCTGCTGCCGGCCGAGTGAGGATCAACACATGTGGAAGCAACATCACAGGTTCGAGCGCCACTCGCTCTGGCTGGTCCTCGGTATCACGGTCGTGGTGTCTATCGGCGGCATCGTCGAGATCGCCCCGCTGTTCTGGGTCGAGAGCACCATCGAGGAGGTCGAGGGCGTGCGTCCCTACACCCCGCTCGAGCTGGCCGGACGTGACGTCTACATCGCGGAGGGGTGCTACGGCTGTCATTCGCAGATGATCCGTCCGCTGCGTGATGAGGTGGAGCGCTACGGCCACTACAGCCTTGCTGCCGAGAGCATGTACGACCACCCCTTCCAATGGGGGTCGAAACGGACGGGCCCTGACCTGGCGCGGGTCGGGGGCAAATACTCCAATGACTGGCACGTCCAGCATCTGACGGATCCGCGCTCGGTCGTGCCGGAATCCAACATGCCGCCCTTCCGGTTCCTGGCGGACCAGGACCTGGATCAGCATGCGATCCAGGCCAAGCTGCGGGCCATGGTAGCGGTCGGCGTGCCCTATACGGCGGACCAGGTCGAGAATGCAGCCGCGGATCTGAACGCCCAGGTCGATCCCTTCGCCAGCGCGACCTCGGATCTTCGCAGCCGGTACGGGCCGCGGGTGGTCCAGGGCGATTTCGACGGCAATCCTGCGCGGCTGACCAAGATGGATGCGCTGATCGCCTATCTGCAGCAGCTCGGCACCCAGGTCGATTTCCGCACCTACCAGGCTGAAGACCCGGAGAACCTGCGATGAGCGGTCTCGACTACGAAACCGTGGCGCGCTTTGCCCAGCAGGGGGGCACCCTCTACTTCGCAGCCGTGTTCATCGCCGGCGTTGTCTACGCGCTGTGGCCGACACATCGCGAGGCCTTCAAGCGCCTTTCCCGGCTTCCGCTCGAGAATGATGAGGACGAGCATGTCTGAACCCGAGCGCGACGAACACTCCGGCATCGAGACCACCGGTCACGAATGGGACGGAATCCGCGAGCTGGACAATCCGCTGCCGCGCTGGTGGCTGTGGATCTTCTACGGCTGCATCCTTGTCGCCGTTGTCTACTGGGTGCTGATGCCCGCCTGGCCGGGCCTGAACGGCTATACCCCCGGCGTTCTCAAACAGTCCGACCGGGCCGATGTCGCCGAACAGCTCAGCGCGCTGCGGGTTCAACGCGGTCGGGGCGAGGCGATGCTGGCCACGGCCACCCTGCAGCAGATCGAGGCCGACCCGGCCCTGCAGGCGCATGCGCTGTCGGTCGGGCAATCCGTCTTCGGCGACAACTGTGCGACCTGCCACGGTGCCGGTGGCGGCGGGACGCGGGGCTATCCCAATCTGCGCGATGACGTCTGGCTGTGGGGTGGAACGCTTGAGGAGATCGAGCACACCCTCCGGGTCGGCGTTCGGTCGGCCCATCCCCAGACCCGGACCTCGCAGATGCCGGCCTTTGGTCGCGACAATATGCTGACCGCAGGTCAGGTGTCCGATCTGACGGAATATGTCGTCCGGCTTTCGGGACGTCCTGCGGACTCGGCAGCAGTGGGAAGGGCACAGCAGCTGTATGCCGACAACTGCGCGGCCTGCCATACGCCGACGGGCGTGGGGGATCGCCTGGTTGGTGCCCCCAACCTGACGGACCGGGAGTGGCTGTACGGCTCCGACCGCGATTCCATCAGGGGCCAGATCCAGAATGGCCGCAATGGCGTCATGCCGACCTGGGAGGGCCGGTTCTCGCCCGGTGTGATCAAGGCCCTGGCCGTCTATGTCCACGTCAACGCCGGGGGCGGGGAGGCGTCAGGAGCCGCTGCAGCCGCGCCATGACCATCATCATTGACCGGACCCGTGATCGTTCGACGAGGACGGGTGCTGTCTCTGTCGCCGAAAAACAGCGCGAGAAAACCTGCCCTACGGGCCTCTACAAGGCCCGCGTGCCGATCTATCCCAAACTGGTCAACGGCCGATGGCGCTGGATCAAATGGGCGCTGCTGATCGTCATGCTGGCGATCTACTACATAACGCCGTGGATCCGCTGGGACCGGCCGGGGGCACTTCCCGACCAGGCCGTACTCGTCGATTTCGATGGTGGCCGGTTTTATTTTTTCATGATCCAGCTATGGCCGCAGGAGGTGTATTTCATCACCGGCCTGCTGGTGCTTGCGGCCCTGTCGCTGTTCCTTGTGACTGCCCTGTTCGGTCGACTGTGGTGCGGCTACGCCTGTCCCCAGACCGTGTGGACCGACCTCTATATCCACGTTGAGCGGATGTTCGAGGGGGACCGGAACGCGCGGATGCGGCTCGATGCGGCGCCGATGTCTTTCAACAAGCTGTGGCGCAAGGCAGGCAAGCATGCGGTCTGGATCGGCGTGGCCTTCGGAACGGGCGGTGCCTGGATCTTCTATTTCCACGACGCGCCTGACCTGATCCGCACCTTCTGGGTCGGCACCGCGCCAATGACGGCCTATGTGTCCTGCGCCATCCTGACCTTCACCACCTATGTCTTCGCCGGCCATATGCGCGAGCAGGTCTGCACCTATATGTGCCCCTGGCCGCGTATCCAGGGGGCCATGCTGGATGAACAGTCCTTCCAGGTGACCTACCGCTACGACCGCGGAGAACCGCGCGGGCCGCACAAGAAGGCGGAGTCCTGGGAAGGGCGTGGCGACTGTATCGACTGCAACCAGTGCGTGGTCGTCTGTCCCATGGGCATCGACATTCGCGACGGCGCACAGCTGGAATGCATAAACTGCGGCCTCTGCATCGACGCCTGCAATGAGGTCATGGAGAAGGTCGGCCGCCCGCGTGGTCTGATCGCCTATGACACTGACGCGGCCGTCGCGACCAGAAACTGCGGCCGGAAGCCCCAACACCGTCTGATCCGGCCAAGGACCCTGTACTACGGTATCGCCCTGACCGTCGTCAGTGGCCTGATGATCTGGGGTTTCGCCACCCGCAAGACCCTCGACGTTCACGCGTTGCGCGACCGGAATCCGGCCTCGGTCAGGCTACACGATGGCGCTGTGCGAAACGGCTACACGTTGAAAATCGCCAACCACGGCTTTGAACCTGCAACCGTGGAAGTCCGCTACGCCGGCTTTCCGGGCGCGATCCTCAGAAGTCCGGGTCGGCCGGCTTCGAACCCGCTGCGCCTTGGGGTCGACTCTAACCGGGTCACCTCTGTCCGGGTCTTCGTCACCGCCCCCGCCGCCGCGACCGAGGGCGTCGACGGCAGCCGGCCGGCAACCTTCGAAATCCGGTCGGGGGATGAGGTCGAGACCGTTCGGACCGCGTTCGAATTCGGAGAAGCCCGTTGATGACCCTCCCGTCCAAACCGCCACGTGTTCCGTTCACCGTGAAGGGTTGGCATGTGGCCGCCGGGGTCGTGGCCTTCTTCGCCGTTGTCATCGGCGTCGACGCGGCCTTTCTGACCCTGGCGTATCGCACCCACCCGGGTCAGGTCGCACCGCGGCCCTATGAGGCAGGCCTGATCTACAATACCGAGCTGGAGCGGCTTCGCGTTCAGGAAGCGCTCGGCTGGCGCGCCGCAATCGAGGCCCGGCCGGACGCCGTGATGGTCCTGCTCCGGGACCGGGACGGCCAACCCCTGCGTGGGCTGAAGGTCACCGCTACGCTGTTGCGACCGGCCACCGAGCAGGGCCGCAGTGTCCTGACCCTCACCGAGACAGCGCCGGGCCAGTACAGCGGTCCCCGCGCCGGCCTGTCCGGCGTCTGGGATGTCCGTGTCGAGGCCGGCGGCGGCGGTCATTCATTCGTGGCCGGGCGGAGGCTGACATGGCCGTGACCTTTGATGCGGCGACCGGGCCTGACATGTCCGCCTTCCTGCGGCGGACCGACGAGGGTCAGACCCGTCTTGATCTGCTGGTGACCGGGGCGCGCTGCGCCGGCTGTATCGCCAGGATCGAGCGCGAGATGGCGCGCCTTCCGGGCGTGGCCTCGGCACGTCTGAACCTGTCCACCGGACGCCTGGCCCTGGGGCTTGAAGGCGCTGCCGTTGATCCGGGACGGATCATCTCAGCCCTCGAGCGGCTCGGCTATCCGGCGACCCCCTACGACCCCGGCGCTGCGCTTGCGCAGCGGGACGTTGAGGGGCGGCAGCTGATCCTTGCCCTGGCGGTCGCGGGCTTCGGGGCCATGAACGCCATGATGTTCTCGGTCCCCATCTGGGCGGGACTGTTTGATCAGGAACTCGGCCCTGCCACCCGCTCGATGATGATGTGGATGTCAGCGGCCGTGGGGGCCCCCTGCGCCCTCTTCGCGGGAATGACCTTCTTCAAATCTGCCTGGCGGTCGTTGCGGGCCGGCCAGGCCAATATGGATGTGCCGATCTCGGTCGGGGTGATCCTGACCCTGGTGATCAGCTTTTCGGAGACCGTCCTGAACGGACGCGACGCCTATTTCGACGCCGCAGTCTCGCTGTTGTTCCTGCTGCTGATCGGGCGCTGGCTGGATCATATGCTCCGGGCAAGGGCGCGAAGCGCTGCAGGGGACCTGCTGGCGCTGCAGTCACCCGTGGCCTGTGCCGTTGATGCAGCGGGCCGCGAGCGGTCGATCCCTCTCGGCGATGTCCAGCCCGGTGATCTGCTGCGGGTTCGGCCGGGCGACCGGATTCCGGTCGATGCCACGCTCGAGGACGGCGAGGCCTTGCTGGATAACAGCCTCCTGACCGGAGAAAGCGCGCCCGAGCGTGTCTTTCCGGGGCAGCTCTGCCGGGCGGGCGCCGTCAATAATTCGGGCCTGCTGACCTTGCGCGCCCGGGCCCGCTCGGAGGATTCGACCCTGGCGGCCATTGCGCGCCTCGTTGACGCCGGTGCCCAGTCGCGCTCGCGCTACGTCCGGCTCGCCGATCGCGCGGCGGCCCTCTATGTGCCGGTAGTCCATGCGGCTGCGCTGGCGACCTTCGCGGGTGGCTGGGCCCTTGGTCTCGATCCGCGAGAAGCCCTCATCCGTGCTGTCGCAGTCCTGATCGTCACATGTCCCTGCGCCCTCGGCCTCGCCGTGCCGGCGGTTCAGGTGGTGGCTTCGGCGCGACTGTTCCGGCGCGGGGTTCTGGTCAAGTCCGGGGCCGCGCTGGAACGGCTGGCTGAGATCGATCATGTGGTGTTCGACAAGACCGGCGTTCTGACCGAGGGGCGCCCCGTCCTCGTCGGCGCTTCATCGACCATCATCGCCATGGCGGCCCCGCTGGCCCGTGCGTCCGGTCACCCGATGGCGCGTGCCTTGGCCCGTGCGGCCGGAGAAGGCCCGCTGGCCACCGGGGTCACCGAGCATCCGGGCCTTGGGGTCGAGGGCTTGATCGACGGTCGCCGCGCGCGGCTGGGTCGGGCAGCGTTCCTGGGCGTCCCGACCCGCAGTTCCGGCGAGACGGAAATCTGGTTCGGTTTTGAGGGCGACACAAAGGTCCGGCTTCAGTTCACGGACGGTCTGCGACCGGACGCGGCCGACACGATCAAGGCGCTCAAGGCGCGTGGCCTGACGGTCGAGATCCTGTCGGGTGACCGGGACGGTGCGGTAAAGGGGGTGGCGCATGCCGTGGGCGTCGCCGACTGGCGCGCAGGCCTGCTGCCGGAGGAAAAGTCGGATGCGATTGACCGTCTCACCGCAGGGGGACGCAAGGTTCTGATGATCGGGGACGGGTTGAACGATGCCGCCGCACTGGCGCGTGCGCACGCCGCTGTCGCGCCCGGAACGGCGCTGGCGGCCAGTCAGAATGCGGCTGACCTTGTCTTGACCGGTGACGCCCTGATGGCCGTCGTAGAGGCCATAGACGTGGCGCGTTCGGCCCGTCGCCGGGCGCTGGAAAATTTCGGCTTTGCAGCCCTCTACAACCTCGTGGCGGCACCTGCCGCGATGATCGGCCTCGTGAACCCGTTCGTGGCCGCGCTCGCGATGTCAGGCTCCTCCCTGGTCGTGACGCTCAATGCGCTTCGGGTGAGGGGCGGGCGATGAACATACTGCTTCTTCTCGGACCCTTCTCTGTGTTCCTCGGCCTGATGGCCGTCGGTGCCTTTGTCTGGACCCTGCGCACCAGCCAGTACGACGACATTCAGGGGGCGGCGGAGCGCATCCTGATCGACGATGACGACAACCCCGATTCATCCGCCAACGGGGATGCCGCCGTTCGGTGATCGAGAAGGCTGTCGAGAATACGGATCACCCCGATCAGGATATTCAGCCGACGGTCGTGAAAGCGGCTTCGCGGGGTCGGTTCCCCGGAGAATTCCATGGTTCGACTCTGCCGGGCCGTCGAGGGCAACCATTCAGGCTCGCCGGTTGGTGCGGGTCGGCCGGTCCGGGCGAAAGCCAGCCAATAGGCGGTCATCCGTTCGGCCACACGGTCATCCGCGGGGGTATGGATGTCCCGGTAAGCGGGAGTCCTGTCCAGCGTGCCGAGAACAAAAGCGATCTCGCCGCCATGGGGCACCCCTGGTTCGGTTCCCTGCTGCTGCTCGGGCAGGTAGCTGAAATAGTAGCGCCAGGCTGGAGCGCGTCGCGAATGCAGGTCTGCGATCCGTTTGCCGAAGGCACCGAATACGGCGTCCCGGACAGCGTGGCGCGCCAGGTCGGCGTCATCGGTCGCCTCTGGAAACAGCAGGCGCACGCCGATCTTCGCTACACCCAGTTTCTGAACCAGACTGGCCGGATCGATGCCGAACAGTTCGGCGACCGAGGCCTCATTGCTGTTGTTTCCGATCACGAGGGGAAGGGCGGCCGACTCTCCCTTTTCGAACCGGTCGAGGATCGGCTCGGGCAGGACAGGGTCGCCATAGACAAGGCTTGGTGCAAGGGACCGGCCGCGACCGGTGACGCTGGCGAAGGCCTCGGCGGCGATCCCGCGTAGCGCGTCCCCGGAAGCATTCTCGCCATCGATTCCAAGGGCTCCGGCTGTTTCGACCCCCGCGGCGCGGGCTTCTGCGGGAGTGTGGCTGGGGATGCCGTAGGGGCTTTGGGCGATACCCTTGTGAAACAGCCCTTGGGCGGGTGGGGAGGCAAAAAGCGCCAGAACACTCTGGGCGCCGGCGGACTCTCCGAGGATTGTGACGTTTCCCGGATCACCCCCGAAAGCGACGATATTGTCCTGCACCCATTGCAGCGCCGCGATCTGGTCCAGCAGGCCGAAATTTACCGGGCCGGCCGGTGTCTCCTCGTCCAGGGCAGGATGAGCAAAAAAGCCCAGGGCGCCGAGCCGGTAGTTCAGTGTGACGACCACTGCGCCTTGCCGGGCCAGGGTCGACCCGTCATAGGCTGGAAGACTGCCCGCCCCCGAAACAAAGCCGCCGCCGTGGATCCAGACCATGACCGGCAGTCCGGCGCCGGAGCGCAGGGTCGGGGTCCAGACGTTGAGGGTGAGGCAGTCCTCGGACCGGATCCCGATCGGCCCGAAGGCCGCGTCCTGCGCCGCCGAGACAGGCTGGATACAGGCTGGGCCGAAGGCTGCGGCGGACCTTCGACTCCAGGCTTCCGGTGGTCGGGGCGCGCGCCATCGCAGGGGGCCGACCGGAGGCGCGGCATAGGGAATACCCCGGAAGACGGACAGAGGCCCGGCCTCGAGCCCGACCACTTCGCCCTTCACCGTTCGGACCACGGGATCAGCGATGGCGGCCGTAGCCGGGAGGAACAACCCGACAAGCGCGACCATGCCACACAGCATCAGGCTTGCTGATCTCGCGCCCCGGCTCACTGGAAACGGGCTTCGCCGGCGAGCCAGGTGGAATGCACCCGGATCGACCTCAGTGTGTCCGGCCGGGCGGTCGTCGGGTCGCGCTCCAGCACCACCAGGTCGGCGGCCTTGCCGACCTCAAGGCTGCCACAGGTATCGTCGAGATGGCACTGCCAGGCGGCATCGATCGTGACCGCCCGGAGCGCCTGGATCGGAGAGATGCACTCATCCGGATTCAGGATTCCGCCGCCCTCGTTCATGTCGCGCAGTACGGCATTCTCGACGCAGCGCAGCGGGTCAATCGGGGTCACATTGTAGTCGGAGTGCAGGGAGATCCGCAGGCCGCCGGCAAGGGCGGAGCGGCAGGGGTCCAGCCTGCTGGCACGTTCCGGCCCAAGCAGGCGATCGCGGAAGGCACGACCCCAGTAGTGGACATGGCCGATCAGGAAGGACGGCGAGATGCCGAGCGCCTTCATCCGGGCAATCTGGTCGTCGTGAAGAATGCTGCAGTGCTCAATCCGGTGCCGGAGTGCGTGGCCACCCTCTCCGTTGGTGCCCCGCTCATAGGCGTCGAGCACCACATCGATGGCGGCATCGCCATTGGCGTGGATACCGATGGGCCAGCCGTCGTTGTGCAGCGTGCGGACCAGGGTCTCGATCTCTTCGGGCGAATAGTTGAGCGTCCCGCGGTTGGTCGAGTTCAGATAGGGCGCTCGCTGATAGCCGGTCAGGCCCTGATTGGAACCGTCCGACCAGGCCTTGATCCCGCTGAATGAAAAATTGGGTGAGTGAAGGCCCGGCCGCAGCCCCATCTCCTTCCATTTTTCATAGTGGGTCGAGACCAGCAGCCCGGCATAGCGGACGGGGGGCTCGCCCTGAAGCGCCGCCTCGATGAGGGCGATGTCAGCCTCGGCGAACAGGCCGCCGATGCCGCAGTCATGCAAGGCCGTGCAGCCCTTGGCTGCAGCATCATCCAGATCGGCACGCAGAAACCCGACCAGCTCGGCCTCGCCCGGCGATGACATGACGCGAATGAAGGGCTGGAAAGCCGGAGGCTCTTCCAGCCGACCGGTCAGTTCGCCGTCCGCGCCGCGGACAAACCGGCCCTGCGGCGGGTCCGGCGTATCCTTCGTCAGCCCGGCCAGATCGATAGCGCGGCTGTTGGCATAGGCATTGTGGCCGTTGGACTCGAGAATGAAGACCGGCGTTTCCGGAGACAGCTGATCGAGATCGGCCCGGGTCAACTCGCGTCCCGGCATGATCGAGGGGTCCAGCATCTTGCCCTGGATCCAGGCTCCCGGACCGGCGCGGGCAGCCGCGTCGCGGATCTTCTGGCGCGCTTCGTCCATGGTGGCCGTCGTGAAGGGCCCGATGTCCAGCCAGGGGCGCAGGCCGGCAAAATTCGAATGCATGTGTGGATCAACGAAGCCCGGCAGGACCGTGTAGTCGCCGAAATCAACCGTCCGGGTGCGCGGGCCCGCAAGTTGCCGGATATCATCGCGGCGACCTCTCGCGACAATACGGCCATCCCGGACCGCGATCGCCTGCACGACCCTGTTCCGCGCGTCCATGGTGTGGATGCGCCGGGCCAGGAAGATGGTGTCGGCGTGACCGTGATCCGCGGCCTGCGCCAGCGCCGCGCCCGGTGCGGCCACGGCGGCGGCGAAAAAGCCTCCGCCAATGCCGCGCAGAACGTCACGACGGCCCTGAAGGCTCCGCATGACATGCATGAAGCGCTCATCGCAGGCATTACACATAGACAATCTCTTTCAAATCAAACGACTGCGGTCAGGGGATCAAAAAGGCGCGAACTCGGAACCGATGACTATTCAACGCAGCGAAGAGTCACCCTCAAAAACGCAACTGTAATTTGGCGGCAACAACACGGAGTAACGGCGGACAAATTTGACTGATCCTGAAAACTCATAAAGTCTCGATATCCGTCATGTTGATCCCAAGCCGCCAGTGAGCACAACAGGAGATACCTATAGTGACTATCAAGAATTTCTATTTTGGCCTCTCGGCTGCAGCGGCAGTCTCTACCTTCGCGCTCTCGGTCAGTTTTTCGACCCTGTCGTCGGCGGCTGAAGCTGCGGCGGAGCCGCAGTCCCGTCCGCCGATCAGCAGCGGCGCGAGCGGTGGAGCCAACCCGGGCAATTCGGGCGGCCAGGGCGGGTCCGGTGGCCAAGGCGGCTACAACCCCGGCAACTCGGGTGGCCAGGGCGGCTACAACCCCGGCAACTCGGGTGGCCAGGGCGGCTATAACCCCGGCAACAACAGCGGCGGCGGTGGCTACAATCCGGGCGGCGGCGGTGGCTACAACCCGGGCTATGGTGGTGGCTACAACCCGGGCTATGGCAACCGGGGTGCGTTTGTCATCGCCTACCGCGACCACAACTATCGTGGTCGGTCCGTCCGATTTGATGGTGACGTCGTAAACCTCGACAACACCGGTATGAACGACGAGATCAGCTCGATGCAGTTCCGCGGCCAGTGGCAGGCCTGCACGGACGCCTATTTCCGCGGACGGTGCATGGTATTCAGGAACAACATCCGTGACCTTCGGGACTCCGGAATGAATGATCGTATCTCGTCCCTGAGACCGATCGGCTAGGGCGCGCGGCGTTGGGCCGGCTGCCCTGCGGCAGCCGGCCCACGACGGTCAAGCCTCCGGAACATCCCCGGGGGGGTGTTCAGCCGGGCCCGCGCATTGTTGTCGACGAGATGCGTCTGTGCCGCGCCGGGATAAGCCCATGGCGGGTCATCTTGTCGTAGAGGGTCTTTCGCGGGATCTTGAGGTCCGCCGTGACCTGACGGATATCACCCTGATGACGCGTCAGGGCCTCGCGGATCAGCTCGGCTTCATAGGTCTGTACCCGCTGGACCAGCCCTTCTTCCGACCGGGTACCGGCGTTGGTCGGGTTGAGGCCGACGGCGACCTGGCTGGCGTAGTTGGCCAGTTCGCGCAGGTTGCCCGGCCAGTCATGCTCCAGTAGTCGCCGGCGGATGGCGTGATCGACCGGGGGCGGCTCCCGACCGAGGCGACCCGCCACCCGGCCAAGAAAGCGGGCGTACAGCAGCGGTACGTCCTCACGCCGTTCGCGAAGCGGGGGTGCCCTCAGGCGGATGACGTTCAGGCGGTAGTAGAGGTCTTCGCGCAGGTCGCCGCGCGCGACGGCCTCAACCGGGTCCCCCTTGGTAGCGGCGAGGACACGAAGGTCCAGCGCATGCGGTTCCATGGCACCGACGGGGAGTACCTCCCTTTCCTCGAGAACCCGCAGCAGCAATAGCTGGGCGGCACGGGGTGCGAGATCGATCTCGTCGAGGAACAGGGTACCCCGGTGTGACTGTTCGATCTGTCCTTCACGGCGACGGAAGGGCCCGCCCGGACCGCCCGCGTCACCCATGAGCAAGCTCTCCAGACCGCTCTCCGGCAGGGCGGCGCAGGCGACGGGAACGAAGGGCTGCAATCGCCGACGGCCGGCGTTGTGGATCGCGCGCGCCACGGCCTCCTTACCGGAACCGGTCTCGCCCTCGATCAGGACGTCGACCTCCGCGTCCGCCAGCCGCTGGATCGCGCCGCGAAGTGCTTCCACCGAGCGGCTTGAACCGCTCAAGGGGATCGAGCTTTCGTCGTCCGAGGCGAGGGCGGCCAGTCTGCGATTGTCGAGCACCAGCGCCCGCTTTTCCAGGGCGCGGCCGAGCGTCTCAACCAGCCGTTCGGGTGCGAAGGGCTTGGCGAGGAAGTCATAGGCACCGCGCTTCATGGCCTCCACCGCCTCGGCGATATCGCCGTGACCCGTCATCATCACCACCGGCAAATCAGGGTCCACAGCGGTCAGGCGTTCCACCAGTTGTCGACCGTCCATGCCGGGCATCCGCAGGTCGGTGACGACAACGCCGTCGAACCGGTCGTTGATGACCTTGAGCGCGGCTTCCGCTGATCCGAAAGCGCTGACATTCAGTCCGGCCAGCTCGAGCCGCTCCGCCAAGGCGCTCCGGAAAGCCTCGTTGTCGTCGATCAATGCGACCCGGTCGAGCGTCGCGAAACTCATCATGCCTTCGCCAGACGGATGGAAAACCTTGCGCCGGAAGAGGAGGGTTCGAGGACCAGCTCTCCTCCGAAGCCGGCGACGATATCCCGGCTGATGACGAGTCCCAGACCGAGGCCGTCAGGCTTGTCCGTCGTGAACGGCGTGAACAGTCTCGCCCGGACAGCCGGGGTGACACCGGGTCCATTGTCGGAGACCCGGATGATGGCCTGCCGGCCCTTGACCTGGACGCCCAGTTCAATGACTGGCGCTTGCACGCCGTCGAGCGCCTCAATCGCGTTCTGAAGCAGGTTCAGGACCACCTGCTCAAGTCGGTTGCGTTCAGCCTTCACGGCCAACCCTGCCGGGGCCGGGCGTCGCTCCAGCCGGATGCCCTTTTCCCTGAGCCGGCCCGCGACCAGAAGCAGGGCACCGTCGATGGCACTGTCGACCCCGACCGCCACAGTCCCGGATCGGGTCTTGCGCGAAAAGGCGCGAAGCTCGTCCGTAATGACGCCGACCCGCTCCGTCAGCCGGTCAATGTTCGCGAGCGATCGAAGCGCCCCTTCGGTGTCTTCGCGCCTGAGCTGGACCGAGGCGCTGTCTGCGTGTGTCCGGATCGCGGCAACCGGCTGGTTGATCTCATGCGCCACGCCGGCGGCGATCTGGCCCAGGGTGGCCAGTTTGTTGGCCTGGATCAGCTCGTCCTGGAGATCCTGGCGGACCGTCTCGAGTCGCCGTCGTTCGTCGATCTCATGGTTCAGCTGGTCGTTGGCCGATCTCAACTCGGTGGTCCGCAGGTCGATCTGCCGTTCCAGTTCGATCCGGGCCTGTTCCGCCTCGCCGGCCATCGTGTTGGCGCGCTGGCGGCGACGCAGAAGGATACCGGTCAGGGCGGCGAGAAGGGCTACGGTCATCGCCCCCAGCCACCGTGCGCTGGCGACGGCGCGCGAGATGGCATCTCCCGAGGGTGCCAGCAGGTTAACCCGCCACCCGATATCAGGGATCGGATCGGATGCAGCCGCGTACAGGCCTTCAGGAATGTCGGATGAAATCCGCACCAGGCCAGCGCCCGTCGCGTTGAAGGGCAGGGGCCCGGGAACGGTTGAGCCGACGGTCTGGGTTTCGGCGAGCCGGCGTTGGAGGTCGGCGGACAGGGGTTGGGTTGTGCGAAAGCGCCAGGCCGGCACAGTGGTGATGACCACCACGCCGTCAGCATCGGTCACGTAGGTGGGCTCGCCCGAGGCCCGCCAGTCGGCCTCAAGCGCGTCGAACTCGACCTTGGCCACGATGACCCCCAGGGGCTGACCCGCCGGGCCGTCCACGCGACGGGACAGATAAAGGCCGGGTCGGCCGCTGACGGTGCCAAGGGCGAAGAAGGTCGCCTGGCCGTCCCTCATCGCCTCATAGTAGTAGGGTCGGAACCGGTAACTGGAACCCACGAAGCTGGTCGGCAGTCGCCAGTTGCTGGCGGCGAGCGTCCGGCCCTCGGCATCGAGGGCGTAGATGGCGGCGGCCCGTACATCCCTCGCGAGGATCTCGAATTTCCGGCTCAGTCGAGCGGCACCGGTCGCATCGGGTCTGGTCAACACCGCCGCCAGATCCGGGTTCTGGGCGAGCACCATGGGCAGGGAGCGGTGTCGCTCCAGTTCGCTGCGCAAGACCGCAGCGTGAAGCGTGCTGGCCGTCGCGGCCTGATGCTCCGCGGACTCCCGCGCGTCCCGGCGCGCAAACTCGCCGCTGGTCAGGACAACAAGCAGGGCGACCAGGCTCCAGGCGGCTCCGAACAGCCGCCATTGAGTCGAAGGGGACAAGGGACCGTGCATCCGTGGACTATGCGAAATTACGCACAAACATCCAAGATGTCTGTGCGGAATTGCGCACAAAATGAGGCAGGTCGCCGAGCGGCGAAGGAGATTATTGTTTCATTACAATGTATAATGTTCCGGCGGCGAGTGGCTTGATGCAGGAATGTGGCGGGCGATACTCCAGCAATCGGTACCATTCAGAGCGCCGTAGTGACGGGAGCCGGGTCGCGGTTCCGGGGGAGGTCGTTTGTTGCAGCCAGCCGCCACGGCCGGCGGAGCGCTTGTGCGCCGTCCGTTCTATCGCAGTCTGTACTTCATTGTGCTGCTGGCGATCGTGGCAGGCGGGGCCGTTGGTCATTTCTGGCCGGATTTCGGCGAAAGCCTGAAGCCGCTGGGTGACGCCTTCATCAAACTGGTCAAGATGATCATCGCCCCGGTGATCTTCCTGACGATTGCCACGGGCATCGCCGGGATGCGGGATCTCGGGAAGGTCGGGCGGGTGGCGGGCAAGGCTTTCGCCTATTTCTTCTTTTTCTCGACCCTCGCCCTGATCATCGGCCTTGTCATCGCCAATGTGGTCCAGCCGGGCCGTGGATTGAACATCGACCCCGCGTCGCTGAACGCGGGAGCGGTTTCCCAGTATACCGCCGCCGCTCATGAGACGACCATCGTCGGCTTCCTCATGGGCATCATCCCGACCACCCTGGTCAGCGCCTTCTCCGAAGGCAACATCCTGCAGACCCTGTTCGTTGCCATCCTGTTCGGGATTGCCATGGCGATGGTCGGAGACTCGGCGGCACCGGTTCACCGGGCGCTCGATGCCCTCAGCCAGATCATGTTCAAGCTGGTCGGCATCCTGATGAAGGCAGCGCCCGTCGGGGCCTTCGGCGCGTTTGCCTTTACGATCGGCGCCTATGGTCTGGGGGCCATCGCAAACCTCGCGGCCCTGATAGCGACCTTCTATCTGACATCCTTCATCTTCGTGATCGGGGTGCTGGGCGCAGTGTGCTGGGCCAGCGGCTTCTCGATCTTCAAGCTTATCTCCTACCTCAAGGAAGAGATGCTGCTCGTGCTCGGCACCTCTTCGTCGGAAGCGGCCCTGCCGAGCCTGATGGAGAAGCTCGAGCGTGCCGGGGCCAAGCGATCCGTCGTCGGCCTTGTTGTGCCGACCGGTTATTCGTTCAACCTGGACGGCACCAACATCTACATGACTCTGGCGGCCCTGTTCATTGCCCAGGCGATGAACATCGAGCTCAGCCTTCAGGATCAGATCCTGCTGCTGCTGGTGGCCATGCTCAGCTCCAAGGGTGCCGCCGGGATCACGGGGGCAGGCTTCATCACCCTGGCCGCGACCCTCGCTGTTGTGCCGTCCGTGCCCATCGCCGGCATGGCCCTGATCCTGGGAATCGACCGCTTCATGAGCGAGTGCCGGGCCCTGACCAATTTCGTCGGTAACGCCGTAGCCACACTGGTGGTCGCCCGCTGGGAGGGAGAGCTGGATCGCGAGGCGTTGCACGCCGCGCTCGGCTCGGGCCCCGCAAAAATCGCCGCGCTGCCTGACCCCGCTGCGGGGCCGGGCGACCGGGACGTCATAACGGCCGACTGAAACGGCCGAACGCATCAGGGAGGAGACTACCATGAGGACCATCCACAAGAGCGCGCTACTGCGCAGCGCCGCTGCGCTGACCCTGTTGACCTGTGCGTCCGGGGCCTGGGCCCAGACGGCACCGTCCCCGAGGCCCGCTTCGGCTGAGCCCGAGACCGCCAGTGACCTCGGTGACGTCGTCGTTGTCGGCTCACAGATCCGGGGCGCGGCGGTGAACACGGCCCTGCCCGTGACCGTCCTGGACGAGGAGCAGATCCTCGCGACCGGCGCGGTCAATGGCGACGACCTGATGCGGTCGATCCCGCAGATGGGCGATGTCCTGTTCAGCGCCGCCAACAATCCCCAGACTTCGAACGCCGCGCGCGGTGACGTCAACTCGGTCAACCTGCGCTCGCTTGGAGTCGGCAATACGCTGGTGCTGCTGAACGGTCGCCGGATCGTGCAGCACCCCACCAGCCAGGGCACGTCCGATACCGGCACGGTGCCGGTTCTGAGCTACAACTCCAACGCCATCCCGGTCTCGGGCCTGAGGCGGGTCGAGGTACTGATGGACGGCGCTGCGGCCATCTATGGTGCCGATGCCGTGGCCGGGGTGGTGAACACCGTGCTGCGCGAAAAATTCGATGGCCTGCGGATGACCAGCCAGTATGGCGGGGCCGAGGGGACCCATCTCCGCGAGCTGAACCTTGGCCTCTTTGCCGGCCGCAATTTTGACCGCGGCAACATCTCGGCCTTCATCGACTATACCGACCGGACCGCGCTGCGGTCCGAGGACCAGGACTTTACCTCCACCGACAACCTGACGCCCCTGTTCGCCAATGAGCCGGACTATGCGTCCAGCCTGACGCCGGACTTCCGCAACACCCGCGGGGCCTGGGCCAATCTGGCGGTGGTCAACGGTCCGGGCACGATCCGCCGTGGCACCACAGCCCTGACAACTGCCGCCGGCGCATTTTCGATTCGGCCGACGACACTGGCCGGCTGTCTGGTCCCGAACGGGGATGTCTGCCTTGGCTCGGGTGCCCTGACCTTCAACGGGACCCAGCGCCCGCTGCGTTTCGACACGGCACCGGGCACCACAGTCCTGCCGGACACGCAGCGACTGAACATCTTCTTCGCCGGTCACTATGACCTGACCGACAACATCACGGCCTTCGGTGAGCTCGGCTACTATACGGCCGATACCCACAGGGTGCAGCCGCCGGTCATCAATCTGAACACACTGGTGATCCCGGCCTCCAACTACTGGAACCCGTTCGGACCGGTGACCTTCGCCAACGGCAGCCCCAATCCCAACCGTATCACGGGCCTGACCAACGTTCCGGTCACCGGCCTTCCCGTGCGCCTGAACCAGTACCGCTTTGTGGACGCCGGCTATCAGGGCGTCGACGTCAGCAACTACCAGTCCCGGCTGCTCGGCGGTCTGCGGGGGGAATGGAGCGGGTTCGACTGGGAATCTGCGCTTCTGTATTCGGAAGCCGAGGCGGTCGATGAGTCCGATGCGGTAAACACCACCGCGCTGCAGGCCTCCCTGGCCCTGTCGACACCGGACGCCTACAATCCCTTCAACGGCGGCTGCGTGGCCCAGACCAGCTTCGGCGACTGCACGCCCAGCTCCCAGGTCGCGATTGACGCCATCACCTTCCGGCTGAAGCGCCAGTCTCGCACGACGCTCACGCAGTTCGATTTCAAGTTGTCGCGTCCGGATATGTTCAGCCTGCCGGCCGGTGACGTCGGGATCGCCTTCGGGCTCGAGGCGCGCCGAGAAACCCAGAGCGATGACCGCGACTCCAACCTCGATGGGACCAATCCCTTCCGCGACTCCGTCACGGGTGAGATCCAGCTGTCGAACGTCATCGCTGTCAGCCAGAACCCCGACACGGAGGGAGACCGGACGGTCGCCTCGGCCTATATCGAGTTCGCGGTTCCGGTGGTCTCGCCCGAAATGAACATCCCTCTGATCCGGGCCCTGGACCTCCAGATCGCTGGCCGGGCCGAGCACTATTCCGACTTCGGAAACGTGGCCAAGCCCAAGATCGCAGCGTCCTGGGACATTTTCGACGGCCTGCGCCTGCGGGGATCCTATTCCGAGGGCTTCCGGGCTCCGAACCTCGAACAGGTCAACACGGCCACCTACGGTCGCCTGACGACCAATCCGGACTATATCCGCTGCGAAGCGGATCTCAGGGCCGGGCGGATCGCGACATTCGGGGCCTGCTCCCGGTCGATCGGGGCGTCTCTGCTGGTCTCCGGTAACCCGGATCTTGAGCCGGAGGAGAGCACCAATTCCTCCTATGGTGTGGTGTTCGAGCCCAAATTCCTGCCGGAAATGCTGGGCGACTTCACCCTGACCGTCGACCGCTGGCATATCCAGCAGGAGAAGATCGTCGGTCTGTTCGGTGGTCGTAACGCGGTCGTCCAGGACTATCTGGATCGCGTCCAGGGCCGGTCGAACCCGCTGGTCACCCGCGCAGCGGTCAATGCCGATGACCTTGCCCTGTTTGCCGGCACGGGGATAACGCCCGTCGGTGTCATCACCTCGATCAGCGACCGCTTCGTCAATCTGCTGCCCCAGGATGTGGAGGGCATGGATTTCGGCCTGATCTGGCGTCTGCGCGATACGCCGCTCGGCGACTTCCGCATGAACCTGAATGCTGCCAAGCTGATCGCCTTCGGGCGGGATCCAGGCCCGGCGGTGGATGCCCTCTATGAGGCACGGGCAGCCGGTATCATCAATGCGGCGACGCCGCTGCCGGAAACCAGTGACCTCCTCGCCCAGAACGGCCGGCCGGAATGGCGGGTCTCGGGATCGCTGACCTGGTCACAGGGCCCGTGGCAGGTCGGTGCCTTCACCCAGTACATCAGCGCCGTGGATGACACGGACCTGCTGTCTGCGACCGGAACCCCCTGGGAGGTGGACAGCCAGATCACCGGGAACCTGTATTTCCAGTATGAGTGGGAAGACACCTACGACTGGGCGTCTGACACGACTATCCGTATCGGGGCCCGCAACATTACCGATGAGGCACCGCCCCTGTCTTCGACAGGCTATCTCGGGTCGCTCTACCGCCCCTATGGTCGCTACTGGTATGCGACCATGACCAAGACGTTCTGAGGCCGTGGCCGGCGCTGACGACAGTGTCAGCGCCGGCCGGGTCCCGCCGGAGGATCAGGGATGAGAATGCTGGCGGCCCTTGCGCTCGGGATGGTCGGCCTTCTCGCGCCTGAAGCCGTGCGGGCAGATCCACCCGAACCGCGCCGGATCGACTGCCCCGCCACCGCGGGCCGTGGGACCCGTTGCGTTTCGGGTCAGGACGAAAACGGTGCCTGGTATGTCGCGGCCATCCCGCCCAACTGGAACCGGCGCCTGATCGTCCATGCGCACGGTGGTCCGAGAACTGGGGCACCCGAGGCGACGGACCCGCTTGAAGACCTCGACCGTTTCTCGGTCATGGTGCGTCATGGCTATGCCTGGATCGGCTCCACCTACCGGCGCGGCGGTTATGGCGTCCGGATGGCCGCCGAGGATACGGACAACAGCCGCAGGATCTTCTGGTCCCTGTACGGTCGTCCCGACCGAACCCTCCTGCACGGCCAGTCATGGGGCGGGAATGTCGCCGCGAAAGCGTCCGAGCTGCATGCCGGGAGCGCGGTGTCGGGCTGGAACTATGACGGCGTCCTGATCACCAATGGCATCGTCTCCGGCGGGACCCGCGCCTATGGGTTCCGGGCCGATCTGAGAGCGGTCTACCAGTATTACTGTGCCAACCACCCGGCCGCGGATGAGCCGGCCTATCCGGTCTGGCAGGGACTGCCGCTGGACAGTCGGATGACCCGGGCAGACCTTCGGCGACGGATCGAGACCTGCACCGGTGTTGACCGCCCGACCGACCGCCGCACAGCGGAGCAGGCCGCAAGACTGCAGGACATTCTGGCTGTTACCGGTGTGGCGGAGGGCCAGTTGGTCAGCCACATGAACTGGGCCACCTTTCTGTTCCAGGACATGGTCCTGCTCCGGCTTGATGGACGAAATCCGTTCGACAACAGCGCCACGGTCTACAGCGGATCGAGCGACGACGCGGCGCTCAACGCCGGCGTCCAGCGCTTCTCTGCGGATCCTGAGGGTGTGGCCTTGCTGGCCTACGATGCGGACCTGACGGGACAGATCACCCGTCCCACCCTGACGCTTCATGCCCTTCATGATCCGACCGTGAGCGTGAGTGCCGAGGCCATCTATGCCGCGACGGTCGCTGCGGCTGGTAGGTCACATTTTCTGGTGCAGACGGTCACGGATGAAGCCGACCACAGCAAACTCTCCGACGCCAGCTATATGACCGCCCTCGATGCGCTCGAGGGCTGGATCGACCGGGGGCTCGCGCCCGACCCTGCCAGCTTCCAGACCCGGTGCCGGACGAACTGGGTCCGGCAAGGCCTCTGTCTGTTCATTACACCCTGACACGGGGACGAGCGGCCCGGTTCGTCCGATGCAGCGTCGGGTCCCGGATTCTGGCCGGTCAGGCGCGCGCCGTCATCCGTGCCGTGGCTTCAGCAGTGGCGTGACCATCGGCATGGTGAGCATGGTCGATCCGACGGCCATCAGCAGCAGGGCGGTGAAGGCGTCATTGCTGATGATTTGCCGGTCCAGAAGGATGTTGGCGAAGATGATCATGATCAACGCCTTGGTCTGGAGCAGCCAGCCAATCACCCGGGCCTCACCTTTCGGCCATTTCAGGATGCGGCCCGCCAGATGAACCCCGGTCAGCTTGCCGGCGACGGAGGCGAACAGCAGAAGGCCGGCGGCGAGGAAGACCGCCATCCCGCCGACGTCCCATTGCGTTTTCAGTCCTGTGCTCAGGAAAAACACCGGCATGACCGCCAGGAGGATGTGGTTGCGAAACAGGTCCATCTTCGTCCGGTCGAACCAGGACTTGTCCAGCACGGCTCCGGCCAGAAAGGCGCCGACCATGAAATGCAGGCCCGACCAGTCGCCGG
>CANMXH010000008.1 GCA_947501315.1 Caulobacteraceae bacterium
GCGCGCGTCCTGAATCTGCTGAAAATCTGGTTCGAACACGGCTATGAGCCCGACTGGGCGGAGCGCCCCGTGTTCCAGACGCTGGCACTGAACCGCTCGCTGATCATCAAACACAGGCTGCGGCGGGATGAGGTAGACCTTTTCTATCTGCGGCGGCAGGTGGCGACCAAGGTGGTCATTCCCCTCGATATCCGCGACCTCAAATCGGGGGGGCGCGCCTTCTTCGTCGGTCAGCGCGATTTTGAGCGGGTGATGCGGGATGCCTTCGGTATCAGCGCCAGTCACCCGGACATGAAGACGCTCGCCCTGCTGGACCGGCTTCCGTCGCTGGACCCCTTCCTGTTGCGCCAACAGTTGAAGCGCGGCGGGCTGGATCCCGCGATCTGCTATTTCTCGATCAGCGCCTCAGACAACGAACGCATGTCGAGTTTCGTGGAAGAAGAGATCCGTCCGCTGGTCACCATGTCCCTTGGCCCTGATCTTGAAGCGGTTGGATCGACGCGTCGTCTCGCTTCCAAGATCATGTCCAATCGCCCGAGCGGCGATATGGATGCGTTGCGCACGACCCTTCGGCTCAAGCAGGAGGAATATGAGGACGGCATCTTCTGCTGGAAGGGGTTCCTCTACTACAAATGGGTCCTGACCAGCTTGAGGGCGGACATCGTCGCCGTCGCCAATGCCGTCGAGACCGTGCGGCCTGTCGGCAAGGTGGATCGGGAAGCCGGGGCCTGGCTGGACCGTGGCAGGGCTGTCCTGCGGGACCGGATCATCGAGACCTGCAATGAGGCAGAACGCACCCTGACCATCTATGACACTGCCTTCGCCGGGCTGACGGACCGCAACCGTCCGGCGGCGTTCCGTGAGTTCCTTCTGGAATCGCCGCGTCTGTTTTCGCAGCTGGGCGACCAGCTTGGTGCCATTCAACACATCGTAAGCTTCTGGCGTTTCCGCTTCAGCTCCGGATCCTCGGTCCTTGGTGTCGATGAGCTGATCGACATCTTCACGGATTTCGAGAAGGGCCTCACGCCTCGACAGGGCGGGAGCTCCGGGATCCAGCGCGCGGCCTGAGCAGATCACGGCAAGGCCGGGTCGGCACCCTGACGGCACCGACCCCTTGTCAGACGTCCGGTGTCGCCGGAACCTGACGGCCGGCTCTGCACCGCAATCCCGGACTGGACGCGATCGCGTCCAAACCGGTTTCGGCCTAGTAGCGGTAGTGGTCCGGTTTGAACGGGCCCGCCGTGGGGACCGAGATATAGTCGGCCTGTTCCTTCGACAGGGTCGTCAGCTTTGCGCCCAGCTTGGCCAGGTGGAGCGTCGCGACCTTTTCGTCGAGGTGTTTGGGCAGGACATAGACCTGGTTGTCGTAGGAGCTGGCGTTGGTCCACAGTTCGATCTGGGCCAGGGTCTGGTTGGTGAAGGACGCCGACATCACGAAGGATGGGTGACCCGTGGCATTGCCCAGGTTCACCAGACGGCCCTCCGACAGCAGGATGATCTTCTTGCCGTCCGGAAATTCCACGTGGTGGACCTGCGGCTTGATCTCGTCCCATTTGAAATTCTTCAGGCCCGAGACCTGAATTTCAGAATCGAAATGGCCGATGTTGCAGACGATGGCGTTGTTCTTCATCGCCCGCATGTGGTCGACGGTCAGGACGTCCTTGTTGCCGGTGGCGGTGACGAAGATGTCGGCCTCGTGGGCCACGTCCTCGACGGTGACGACCTCATAGCCTTCCATCGCCGCCTGCAGGGCGCAGATCGGATCGACCTCGGTGACCTTCACGCGGGCACCGCCCTGGCGCAGCGAGGCGGCCGAGCCCTTGCCCACATCGCCATAGCCGCAGACCACGGCAACCTTGCCCGACAGCATGACGTCGGTGCCGCGACGGATGGCGTCGACCAGGGATTCACGGCAGCCGTAAAGATTGTCGAACTTGGACTTGGTGACGCTGTCGTTGACGTTGATGGCGGGGAAGGGCAGGTCGCCCTTTTTGGCCATTTCGTACAGGCGGTGGACGCCGGTGGTGGTCTCTTCGGACACGCCGCCGATGGCGTCGCGGATGGCCGAATAGAAGCCGGGCTTTTCGGCGATGTAGCGCTTCATCACCTTGTAGAGGGCCTCTTCCTCCTCGTTCTGCGGGTCGGCCAGCAGCGAGAGGTCCTTCTCGGCCTTGGGGCCGAGGACGCAAAGCAGGGTGGCGTCGCCGCCGTCGTCGAGGATCAGGTTGGGATAGCCGCCGTCGGCCCATTCAAAGATCCTGTGGGCATAGTCCCAGTATTCTTCCAGCGTCTCGCCCTTGGTGGCGAATACCGGGGTGCCGTTGGCGGCGATAGCGGCCGCGGCGTGGTCCTGGGTCGAGAAGATGTTGCAGGAGGCCCAGCGGACCTCGGCACCGAGGGCTTCCAGCGTCTGGATCAGCACGGCGGTCTGGATGGTCATGTGGAGGCTGCCGGCGATGCGGGCGCCCTTGAGGATCTGTTGCGCGCCGAACTCTTCGCGCAGCGCCATCAGGCCCGGCATTTCGGTCTCGGCGATAGCGATTTCCTTGTTGCCGAAAGGGGCAAGCGAGATGTCGCGAACGATATAGTCGGTCATGGGGCGAGGCTTTCCGGCAAGGTGTTGAGGCGGCCTATAGACCGGTCCCGGGGCCGGGGCAAGAAACCCATAAGGATGTCTTTATGTGTTTATGAACCGGGAGGCTCTGGCGTACCGCGCTCAGGTGCGCTCAACATAAGGCTCTGTTCGGGAGAGGTATCATGCACAGACTGACGGCGAGCGCAGGGGTTGCGGCGGTTCTCGTGCTGGCAGCACCGGTGACGGCGCAGGCGCAGGCCGGCCCGGTGACCCTGGTCCAGGCGGGACGGCTTCTGGATCGACCGGGTCAGGCTCCGCGCGGCCCCTCGACCGTGGTGGTGCGGGACGGGCGGATTGTCGAGATTCGCGACGGCTTCGTCGACGCCGCGGCCTTCCCGGGCGCGACTGTCATCGATCAGCGCGAGCGGTTCGTGATGCCGGGCCTGATCGACAGCCATGTGCATCTGGTTTCGGACCTGGGCGGTCAGGCGGGCTTCCTGTCCGGCGTTACGGAGAACCTGCCGACCCATGCCTATCGGGCGGCCGAGAATGCGCAGAAGACGCTGATGGCCGGCTTCACCACGGTTCGGAACCTTGGCGACGAGGGCGGGGTGACCCTGGCGCTGGCGGACGAGACCGCCGCCCACCGGCTGCCCGGTCCGCGCATCATCGACTCGGGCAACAGCATCTCGACGACCTCCGGCCATATGGACGGGCGGCTGGGCTTCAATGACGACTTCCGCGAGACCATCCCCCACGACAATGTCTGCAACGGCGTCGAGAGCTGCCGCGAGGCCGTGCGCCTCCAGGTCGGGCGCGGTGTCCGGGTGATCAAGATCGCCACCACCGGCGGGGTCAACAGCCGGATCGGGGCCGGTCTGGGGGCCCAGATGTTCGAGGACGAGGCGCAGGCCCTGATCGAGACGGCGCACCTTTACGGCCTCAAGGTCGCGGTCCATGCCCACGGCGCGGACGGCGTCAATATGGCACTGCGGCTGGGTGCCGATTCGATCGAGCACGGGACCATCTTCGACGACGAGACCCTGCGCCTGTTTCGCCAGTCGGGGGCCTACTATGTGCCGACCCTGTCGACGGTGAACGGCTATCTCGAAAGGCTGGCCGCTGATCCGAACGCCTATCCGCCGGAGGTCATGCCCAAGATCCAGTGGCGTATATCGATCACCGGCCAGTCGCTGCGAAGGGCGGTGCCGGCCGGTGTTCGCATCGCCTTCGGCACCGATGCGGGCGTCTCGAAACATGGCCGTAACGCCGATGAGTTCGCCCTGATGGTCGCCAACGGCATGACGCCGATGACGGCCATTGAGGCGGCGACGGTGAATGCCGCGGACCTGCTGGGGCTGTCAGCCGAGATCGGGACGCTGGAAGCCGGCAAGCGCGCCGACATCATTGCGGTCGATGGTGACCCGCTGACGGATGTGTCGGTGCTGACGTCGATGGACTTCGTGATGCGAGACGGCCGGGTCTATCGCGACGAGGAGTAGGCCCGATGGGCAGTGATGAGTGGCGGGTGGCGAGTGGCGGGTGAAGAAATCCGGAGCTATCGCGATCTCCTCGTCTGGCAGAAAGCCATGGCGTGGATCGAAGCGGCTTATCGATTGACGAGCCGGTGGCCATCGGACGAACGGTTCGGCTTGATCAGCCAACTTCGTCGGTCTTCGGTCTCGGTCGCCGCCAACATTGCAGAAGGGGCGAGCCGCCGATCAACCGGCGAGTTCTTGCAGTTTCTGGGCATCGCTCGCGGATCGCTGGCAGAAGCCGAAACTCTGGTTTTGCTATCGGTACGTCTCGGCTATTCCACCGATCATGATGTCAGCGGCCTGTTGGAACAGGCTGACGAGATCAGCAGGATGTCGGCGGCTCTGATCGCCTCCTTGAAGAAGCGCCAGAAATGACCTCCCTCGTCACTCGCCACCCGCCACTCGACACTCCCAGACATGACTGGACCCTGGACGAGGTCGAAGCCCTGTTCGCCCGCCCCTTCATGGAGCTGGTCTATGAGGCTGCGACCGTGCATCGGGCGTGGTTCGATCCGTCGGAAGTCCAGAAGAGCCAGCTGCTGTCGATCAAGACCGGCGGCTGCGCCGAGAACTGCGGCTACTGCTCGCAGTCGGCCAGTTTCGACACCGGGCTGAAGGCGGAAAAGCTGATGGACGCCACCGCGGTCATCGCCGAGGCCATGATGGCGAAGGCGGGCGGGGCCTCGCGCTTCTGCATGGGGGCGGCCTGGCGCGAGCTGAAGGACCGTGACACGCCGAAGCTGGCGACCATGATCGCCGGGGTGAAGGCCCTTGGACTGGAGACCTGCGCCACCCTGGGCATGCTGACCGCCGATCAGGCGCAGCAGTTGAAGGCGGCGGGCCTCGACTACTACAATCACAACCTCGACACCGGGCCGGAGTACTATGCCCAGGTCGTCACCACACGGACGTATCAGGATCGGCTCGATACGCTGCAGCATGTCCGCGACGCGGGCATGAGCACCTGCTGCGGCGGCATCGTCGGCATGGGCGAGGCGCGGCGCGACCGGGCCAGCCTCCTGCATGCGCTGGCCACCCTGCCGGTCCATCCCGACAGCCTGCCGGTCAATGCGCTGGTGCCGGTGACGGGCACACCGCTGGGGGACCGGGTGATGCGGGAGGGCGAGATCGATCCGATCGAGTTTGTCCGCACCGTCGCCGTGGCCCGGATCGTCTGTCCGAAGGCCATGGTCAGGCTCTCGGCCGGGCGCGAGACGATGAGCGCCGAGATGCAGGCCCTTTGCTTCCTCGCCGGCGCCAATTCCATCTTCGTCGGCGGCAAGCTGCTGACCACGCCCAATCCGGAACAGGATGAGGACGCGGCCCTGTTCGCCCTGCTGGACCTGAAGGCCATGGAGCCGGTGGCGGTCGGGGCGGCGGCGTAACCGACCCTTAAGCGCCTTGCGCTATCGTGCTCTTATGGATCGACGCGCCCTTCTCGGATTGAAGACCCGCCCGCTCAGGGCCGGCGGCGGCGGCGGCGCGGCTGCATCGCAGTCCACCTACCTCGCCCTGCCGACCATCACCGCCAATGTCGTCCGCACGGGTGGACGACGGGGCATGATGACGGTCGAGACGGGGATCGATACGCCCGACGCCGCCCTGCGCGCCCGGGTCGCCCAGTCGGCCCCGCGCCTGCGGGCCGCCTATGCGGTGGCGGTGCAGCAGTCGGCCAATGTCCTCCTGCCCGGGGCGCCGCCGGATGTTGAGCGTCTGGTTGCCCAGCTTCAGGCCGCGACCAATGCAGTCATGGGACGAGCCGGTGCGCGACTGCTGATCGGGACCGTGATCGTCAGTTAGGTGCCGGGGAGGAAGGGTCAGGCATGAGGATCCGCGGCGCTGCTGCCCCGATCCGTCCGCTACTCCGGAATCCCTGATCCCTAGTCCCTCGTAGGACTGACCTGACGGTCATCGCCATAGGTCAGGGCCAGGAAGACGTCCTCCAGGTCCGGGTCCTCGGTCACGATATCGGCTATGGTCACGCCCGCTGCCCGCACGGCCGCCAGCACCTGCTCCACCGAGGACTGACCCTTCTTGTAGGTGATCGCGAAGGCACCGTTAGGGCGGGCGACCGCATCGAATCCCTTGAGTTTGGGCAGGGCCGGCAGGGGGCTCCCGGGTGTCACCACGACGTTGCGCGTGTCCAGCCGGCGCAGCAGCTGGGGCGTCGGCTCGCAGGCTACGACCTCGCCGCGGTTCATGATGGCGATGGTGTCGCAGAGCTCCTGCGCCTCTTCCAGATAGTGGGTGGTCAGCAGGATGGTCACGCCCTCGGAATTGAGGCGGCGGACGTATTCCCAAAGCTGGCGGCGCAGCTCGACATCGACCCCGGCGGTCGGCTCATCGAGGATCAGGATGGGCGGGTTGTGGACCAGGGCCTTGGCCACCATCAGGCGGCGCTTCATGCCGCCGGACAGGGCGCGAACATAGGCATGGGCCTTGTCGCTGAGGCCGAGCGCCTCCAGCAGTTCGTCCGAGCGGCGTTCACTGGCGGGCACGCCGTAGAACCCGGCCTGGACCTCCAGCGACTCGCGCGGGGTAAAGAAAACGTCGGCGACGATCTCCTGTGGAACGACGCCGAGGGCGGCGCGGGCGTCGCGCGGCTGCCTGTCGATGTCGCGGCCCCAGATCTCGGCCGTGCCGCCGGTCTTGTTGACCACCCCGGCGAGGATATTGATCAGGGTCGACTTGCCGGCGCCGTTGGGGCCCAGCAGGCCAAACATCGAGCCGCGCGGAATGACCAGATCGACGCCGCGCAGGGCGACCTTGGGCGGGGCCTTTTTCGAACCCGCATAGGTCTTTTCCAGTCCCCGGACCTCGATGGCGTTGACGGGCAGGGCGGTGGCTTCAGGCATCGGCGGCTTTCGGGCGGTGAGCAGCCTAGGTAGGCCCGCTGTCCGGCGCCGCCAAGGGTGGTTGCGGCCCGGGATGCGTCTTCTTGTCAATGACGCTTGACACTTTCCTGCAACATGTCTAGTATGCTTGTCATTATGAACAGTTTGCTTGACGGAGATCGACCTGTGACGCGTACGAAAATGATCGGCTGGACGGCCTTCGCCTTTTGCCTGCTCGGCTACGGTGTGTTCACCGCCGTCGTGGTTCTGAACCTGACGGGCGAGATATCCAGGCGCGAGTTGCTTCTGATCGGCGGTCCCGCCGCGGTGATCGGCGAGATCGGGCTCTGGGTCGCCGCCGGCTCCCTGGGCTGGTCCCTGTTCCGCAAGCGCAAGGCCCTCCTTGATCGGGTCTTCCGCCGCAAATCGCAGACGGTTTGACGACAGGCGGCGGGGCTTCTAGGGAGTCGGCCCATAATCGCCGCCACCAGTCAGGGTCGCCCATGCCGCCGCGCCACGCCGATGCGATCATTCCTCCGCCCGAGGCCATCGTGGTCTCCACGAAGCGGGTCGCCTGCGACGGCGGCGGCGGAGCCCTGGGGCATCCGCTGGTTTATATGGATATGGGCGGCGAGGATTTCGTCGAATGCGGCTATTGCGACCGCCGCTTTGTGCTGGACGCCCATCCGGAGCCCGGGACTGACTACCACAGCCCTGCCGCCCGGCCCCCGGAAGCCCACTGAACCGGCATCAACCGACCCGAACGCCCTTGGCGCAGCCAAGCCCGGGCGCGGCATAGAACCGGACGGCCCTGCGCAGGACCGTCGCTTTTCAGGTGCGACAATCTGAAAGGCCGGAGGGTGAGGCCGGCCGCAACCCATCGTTAATCGACCGGGTGCACCTTCGGCAGCGTAACTCACCGGAAGACTCGCCATGTCGACCATCCAGACATCCAGCTATCGCCGCCCACGCGACCATTTCGAGCCGCAGGATGACGACCCGCAAGACCAGCGGCGCCTGCGCGGCCTGCTTGAGCAGATTGATTATTCGGCCTTCGTCGCCAATCGCGAGGTCATCGGCCAGATGATTCCGAAAGTGGATGCGTCCATGTTTCAGAAGCTGGCCGTGCTGACAGCGACGGCCCGGGCGAAATGGGCCGTTGAAAGCCTTCGCCAGTCGGAATCAGGCTCTCCCTCGACGCCTGACCAGATCGCACGACTGGCCGCGGCGCGGAACGCCTATGAAGAGCTGGGCGAGGCCTATGAGGCCCTGCGCCGGATGGTCGAGCGCGGCTATGTTACAGTCACCTATTCGCCAGGCTGAGGCCGGGTCGCAATCCGGGATGTGATTTCGGTCGCAGAACCGGGGGCGGCAACCGGCCGGTCAGCCGGCGACCCGCGTCAACAGCCATCCACCCAGCGCGAGCACCGTCAGCGCTGCAAGGGCGATTCCGGCATAGAGCATAGTCCGGTTGACCGGTCCGGGGCCTGCGTCGACAGGCGGCGCGGGTTGCGTGACGGGGTGCGTGACGGGGCCCGCTGTGACCGCATCCGGTTGCGCCGGCGCGGTCGGGAGGACCGGCTCCGGCGGGTTCCCTGCGTCCGGCTCGACCGCCGGGACTGGACCGGCGGTCAGACCGGGCGAGGCGGTGGCAGCGGTCCGGGTCGCGCCGGGAATCAGCGAGCCGCTCAGGACCCCCTTCGTCAGCTGCATCGGCCCCGGTCCGGGCAGGGTTGCCGGGACGCCGCTTCGGGGAAGCGGGCCGGCGCGGAACACGGTCGCGGGCGGACGGCCCCAGACCACGGGCCGGCGGAAGGGCTCGGGGGTGCCGTTGAGCGGCTTGTCAGTGTCGGTGGGCATCAAAACTCCCGCGTCGGTTCAGGCGCGCTACATCAAATGCAGAGAGGGGCCAAGCTGTTCGTCGATCCGGCGCATTGCGGGACCCGATGCCGCAGACCTCAGTTTTTCAGCCGGTATCCGGTGCGGAAGATCCAGCCGACGACGGCCAGACAGACCAGCAGAAAGCCCAGGGTCGCGGCCAGGCTGGCCCCGATGCCGACATCGCCTGACCCATAGAAGGTCCAGCGGAAGCCCGAGATCAGATAGACTACCGGATTGAACAGGGTGATCGCGCGCCAGACCGGCGGCAGCATGTCGATCGAATAGAAGGAGCCGCCGAGGAAGGTCAGGGGTGTGACCACCAGCATGGGAATCATCTGCAGCTGTTCAAAGCCGTTGGCCCAGATGCCGATAATGAAGCCGAAGAGACTGAAGGTGGTCGCGACCAGGATCAGGAAGGCCAGCATCTCGAGCGGATGCAGGATCCGCAAGGGGACGAACAGGGCCGCCGTGGCCAGGATGATCAGGCCCAGCACCGCCGATTTTGTCGCCGCCGCGCCGACATAGGCGAGGACGATCTCGAACGGACTCACCGGGGCGGACAACAGCTCGTAGATGGTGCCGGTGAATTTCGGGAAATAGATGCCGAAGGAAGCGTTGAAGATCGACTGGGTGAACAGGCTGAGCATGATCAGGCCGGGCACGATGAAGGCACCGTAGGCAACGCCGTCGATCTCGGTCATCCGGCTGCCGATCGCCGAGCCGAAGACCACAAAATAGAGGGCGGTCGTGATCACCGGTGTGACGATCGACTGCCAGACGGTCCGCAGGGCACGCGCCATCTCGAACCGGTAAATGGCCCAGACGCCGTAGCCGTTGAAGGTCATGCTCATGCCGCAGCTCCCGTCGTCCTGTCGCCGTGAACCAGGCTGACGAAGATGTCCTCCAGCGAGCTCTGGCTGGTGTGCAGGTCCTTGAAGGCGATGCCGAGGTCAGAAAGCCTGCGCAGCAGGGACGGCACACCCGTATTCTCGAGGTTGGAGTCGAAGACGTATTCCAGCTCATTGCCCTCCGCCCTGAGCGTCGGCGACCATTCGGCCAGTTCCGGCGGCATCGCGGCCAGGGGCTCCTGCAGGTTCAGGGTCAGGGTCTTCCTGCCCAGCTTCTTCATCAGGGCCGCGGTCTGTTCGACGAGGATCAACTCGCCCTTCAGGATCACCCCGACCCGGTCGGCCATCTCTTCGGCCTCCTCGATATAGTGGGTGGTCAGGATGATGGTGACGCCCTTGTCGCGCAGGCTGCGGACCAGGTTCCACATGTCGCGGCGCAGCTCGACGTCGACCCCGGCGGTCGGCTCATCAAGAAACAGGATGTCGGGCTCGTGGCTGAGGGCCTTGGCGATCATCACCCGGCGCTTCATCCCGCCGGACAGGGTCATGATCCTGTCGTTGCGCTTGTCCCAGAGCGACAGGTCGCGCAGCGTCTTTTCGATGTGTCCCGGGTTCGGCGCCTTGCCGAACAGGCCGCGGCTGAAGGTCACCGTGGCCAGTACGGTTTCGAAGGAGTCCGTGGTCAGCTCCTGGGGCACCAGGCCGATCTTCGACCGCGCCGCCCGATAGTCTTTCCGGATGTCATGGCCGTCGGCAGTGACCGTGCCGGTCGTCGGGGTGACGATGCCGCAGATGATGGAGATCAGGGTCGTCTTGCCCGCGCCATTGGGCCCCAGCAGGGCGAAGATCTCGCCCTTGCCGATGGTCAGGTCCGTGGTCTTCAGGGCCTGCAGCCCCGATTTGTAGGTCTTGGTCAGACCCTGGATGGAAATAACCGGCTGCATAAACGCCCTCCCGAGGTGCAGGCAGATATGCGTCCGGGTGTCGCACCTCAAGAGCCGCCGATGCAGGGGAGCCCGGGCGGGTTTCATCGCCTCCGGCCTGTTTTCCTCTATACGGGTCGCGGGTCCGCCGGATCGGATGGCCGTGCGACCGGAATCTGCCGGGCCGACGCGTCCGTCCGGAACCGTTACCGTAACTGCTCGTTCAACCCCCCTGTCGGAGACTGCCCCATGCAGATGAGAAACCTCGCCGCCGCCCTGGTTGTCGCGGCAGCCCTGCCGTTGTCGGCATGCGTCACGGCCCCGGGGCCCGATGAAGTCCGCGCGCCGGCGCCGACCCGGGCCGTTGACCTGGATCGCTTCTACTCGGGCCGCTGGCTGGAGATCGCGCGCTTGCCGATGAGCCTGACGGACGGATGCGTGGCCGGTGCCACCAACTATGTCGTCGTCAATCCGACCCGGGTGGATGTCCGCGACACCTGCCAGGTGGATACGCCGCAGGGCCGTGAAAAGGCGATCGGGGGCCGGGGAGAGGTGCTGGACCCGGGCATGAACGCCAAGCTGCGGGTGCGCTACGTCGGTGGCCTGGTCACCTGGGATTACTGGGTGCTGGATCGCGCGGATGACTACAGCTGGTTCATCTCTGCCGATCCGACGTTCGAGAAGCTCTGGATCTACACGCGCGAGGTTCCGGATGCAGCGGAACGCCAGGCCCTCGTCGCGCGCGCTGCGGCGCTGGGTTATGACGTCAGCCGTCTGGAATTCCCCGAATTCTGATCCGCTTCTTCAAGGCCGCCCCATGATCCGTCCGAGAGTCTTCCTCGCCGCCTCCCTGATGGTGTTTGCGCTCGCGGCCTGCGGAGGCCGTGACGCGCTGGATCCCTCGGCGGGCTTTGGGCCGGACCCGACCCTTCCGCCGCCCCGGCTGTCGCTGTTCCCGAGGGTCAATGTGGCCGAGGCCGTCGGGTGGCCGCAGGGGCGTCTGCCCACGCCGGCCCCGGGCTTCCGGGTGCAGGCGTTCGCTTCCGGACTGGATCATCCGCGCTGGCTCTATCGTCTGCCCAATGGCGACATCCTGGTCGCCGAGACCAATGCACCGCCGAAGCCGGAGGGCCGGTCGGGGGGGCTTCGGGGCTGGGTCGAGGGGTTGGTCATGAAACGGGCGGGAGCCCGGGCACCCAGTGCTGACCGCATTACCCTGCTGCGCGACGCCGACGGGGACGGCGAAGCCGAGACGCGCACGGTGTTTCTTGAAAACCTGAGGTCGCCGTTCGGCATGGCGCTGGTCGGGCAGACGCTTTACGTCGCCAATGCCGACGCCGTGGTCGCCTTCCCCTACCAGACGGGTCAGACGCAGATCTCTGCGGCCGGGCGGACGCTCGCGGCCTTGCCGGCGGGCCGGAACCACCACTGGACCAAGAGCCTGGTCGCCAGCCCGGACGGGAGGCGGCTGTATGTCGGGGTGGGATCCAATTCGAACATCGCCGAGCACGGCATGGCCGAGGAGGAAGGTCGCGCGGCCATCCATGAGATCGACATCGCCACCGGCGCGGGCCGCATCTTTGCTTCAGGCCTGCGCAATCCCGTCGGTCTGGCCTGGCAGCCGGACAGCGGCAAGCTCTGGGTCGCCGTGAATGAGCGCGATGAACTGGGCCATGATCTGGTGCCCGACTACATGACCTCGGTGACCCCGGACGGCTTCTATGGCTGGCCCTGGAGCTACTTTGGCCAGATCGTCGATGCGCGGGTCGAACCGGCAAATCCGGAGATGGTCGCCCGGGCGCTTCGGCCCGACTACGCCCTGGGTGCGCATACGGCATCGCTGGGATTGACCTTCGGCGAGGGCGGGCTGTTTGCCGCCCGTTATCGCGGCGGGGCCTTCGTGGGGCAGCACGGCTCGTGGAACCGCACGCCGCGCAATGGCTATCGGGTGATCTTTGTGCCGTTCGCGGGCGGGGTTCCGTCCGGGCCACCCGAAGACATTCTGGCCGGCTTCCTCAACGAACAGGATCAGGCGATGGGCCGGCCGGTCGGTGTGCAATTTGACCGGTCAGGCGCCCTGCTGGTGGCGGACGACGTCGGCAATGTGATCTGGCGGGTGTCGCCTGCGGCCTGACGGTCAACAATGAAAACCCCGGCGGATCACTCCGCCGGGGTCTGTTTTCAGGCGCATTGCCGTTTCAGGCCTGCCCGGATCCGGGCGGTCGGCTTCAGAAGCTGGCGACTTCCGAGATCGAAAGGACGGCCGGTTGGGGATCGCCGCTGGAATAGGTACCGACCCAGATTTCATAGCGTCCGGCATTTGATCCGAGGGTGACCAACGGGTTGGTGTCTTCACCCGAGTCGTCGTCGCAGTACCATTCGCCGTTCGGGCCGTTCACCACCAGGGTGGTGTCGCTTCGGGAAAGCACCGAAATCATGATGTTCAGCGACCCCTTGCCGCTCCAGTAGAACCGGAAGTCGGGTGCGTTGGTGATGTAGCCCGAGCAGCCGCTGCCGGCATTGGTGGCGCTGATGCTGCCGCCGGCGCGCAGGCTGACCAGATGCGGATCCGGCTGAAAGCCGGGAGCGAGGTTAATGTCGCCATAGTTCGGGCTGGCGTTGAAGTCCTGGGCCGCGACGGGCCCGGCGAGCGCCAGAGCGCAAACGGCAGTCAGAAGATATTTCATCGGATTTGTCCCCTTTGGATCGATCCGGCCCCGCGCCGCCAATCCGCGTTCCGTGATTAAGCCTTTTCGTGTGGCTTTCTACAAGCGGCCGTCAGGCTTCGGCGGGTTCGCCCCCCGAACCGCCGCATCGGCGCCACGCCGACGTACAAACCGGCGGCTTTTGGTCACGAAAAGCCTTCGAGATTCCCCTGCCGGTTGACCGGGACGGGTGGCTTGTCCATCACCAAGACAGGGGCGGCTGCCTGCGGAGCGATGACGACGATGGGTCTGATGGCGAATATCAAGCGCAATCTGCGCTTCGCCAAGGGGCTGGGCCGTCTGCTCAAGCGCATCAAGCCCGTCGAGCTGGACAGTACCGATCTGGTCTGTGACGACTGGGAAGAGGCCGTTGACCAGTTTGGCGAGCGGATAGCCATCCGGGACGACCGTCGCGCGGTGACCTATCGCGAGCTTGACGCCATGGCCAACCGCTTCGGCCACTGGGCCCAGAGTCGGCGGCTCAAGCGGGGGGACACCATCGCCCTGGTGATGCTCAACCGGGCCGAATACATCGCCGCCTGGCTGGGGTTTTCCAAGGTCGGTGTCGCCACGGCCCTGATCAACACCAATCTGACCGGCCACGCCCTGGCCCACTGCCTGTCCATTTCCAATGCCTCGCAGGTGGTGACAGACGAGGATTGCTGGAAACGCGTCGAGGATGCGCGGGCCCTGTCCGGGCGCAACCTGATGCTCTGGGTTCTGGGGCTGGGTGATGAGGACGAGGCGGATGCGCGGCGCGGGCTCGACAAGCCTGTACGCAGCGGCTCTTCCGTGCGCCCGGCCCGATCAGCCCGTTCGGGGCTGACCAACCGCGATACGGCCCTCTACATCTACACCTCGGGCACCACCGGCCTGCCAAAGGCCGCCAAGGTCACCCACGCCCGGGCGCGCACCTATATGCGGGCCTTCGCGGGCGCGACGGGCGCGACCGGGAAGGACGTCACCTTCAACGTACTGCCCCTCTATCATGCGACCGGAGGGTTGGTGGGTGTGGGGCCGGCCCTGTTGAACGGTGGCCAGCTGGTCCTGCGCAAACGATTTTCGGCGACGAATTTCTGGCCGGATGTAAAGGCCTCGGAAGCCACCCTTTTCGTCTACATCGGCGAGTTGTGCCGCTATCTGGTCAACTGCCCCGAAAACCCCGACGAACGGTCGCACAAGCTCCGCCTGGCGTTCGGAAACGGTCTGAGGCCCGATGTCTGGACGGATTTTCAGACGCGGTTTGCCGTACCGGACATCTTCGAATTCTACGGCTCGACCGAAGGCAATGTCTCGGTGTTCAATTTCGATGGCAAGCCGGGCGCCATTGGCCGCGTGCCCGGGTTCCTGAAAAACAAGATCAATTTCCGTCTTGTGCGGTTCGACATGGAGACGGAGGCGCCGGTGCGCGGTCCTGACGGCCTGTGTCAGCTGGCCAGGGCGAACGAGGTCGGCGAGGCGATCGGCCGGATCGGTGACGATCCGCGCCACGCATTTTCCGGCTATGCCGACAAGGCGGCCTCGGAGAAGAAGATCCTGCGCGACGTCTTTGTCCGGGGCGACCGCTGGTTTCGCACCGGCGATCTGATGAAGCAGGACAGCGAGGGTTATGTCTATTTCATCGACCGGATTGGCGACACCTACCGCTGGAAGGGTGAAAACGTCTCGACTGCGGAGGTTGAACAACGGCTGACTGATGCGCCAGGTGTGAAAGAGGTCATCGCCTATGGTGTTCCGGTTCCCGGACATGAGGGCAAGGCCGGCATGGTCGCCCTGATCGTCGAGGGGCGTTTCGCCGCCAAGCCTTTCGCCGACTGGGTCGACCGGGAGCTGCCTGCCTATGCGCGGCCCGCCTTCGTTCGTCTGATCAAGGCGGCCGATACCACCGGAACCTTCAAATACAAGAAGGTCGATCTGGTCGCAGATGGCTTTGATCCGGACAAGGTCGACGGTCCCCTCTACGTCCGGGGCGGAAAAAACGGCTACGCCAGATTCAGCGAGGCGGCCCGCGCGGCGATCATGGACGGCGAAACCCGGCTCTAGGGCGCGGTTCGCAACTGCCCCTTAATCAATAACAGCGAAGGTCGGGGTCTCGCACGCTCAGGACGCTCCGGTTTTTCATGTTCCAGATCATCGGCATCGTCCTCCTGTTCGGCATGGTTTTCGGCGGTTACACCATCGCCGGCGGCAAGATGGGCGTGATCCTGCACTCCCTGCCCTATGAGATGATGATGATCGGCGGCGCGGCGGTGGCGGCGCTGTTGATGTCCAACTCGGTCTCGACCCTCAAGGGTGTGGGCGGCGGCTTCGGCAAGGTCTTCGCCGGGCCCAAATGGAAGAAGCAGGACTACAAGGACCTGCTCAGCCTGCTGTTCCAGCTCACGAAGACGATGAAATCAAAGGGCGTCATCGCCCTCGAGAGTCACATCGAAAAGCCGGCCGACAGCACCATCTTCCAGAATTATCCCAAGGTCCTGAAGGACCATTTCGCCACCGACTTCATCTGCGACACCCTGCGGATGATGACCATGAACCTCGAGGATCCGCACCAGATCGAGGATGTCATGGAAAAGCAGCTGGAGAAGCATCACCACGAGGCCCTCGGGCCGGCGCATGCGCTGCAGAACATGGCCGATGCCCTGCCGGCGCTCGGCATCGTCGCGGCCGTGCTGGGGGTGATCAAGACCATGGCCGCGATCACGGAGCCCCCGGAGGTGCTGGGCGGCATGATCGGCGGCGCCCTGGTCGGTACCTTCCTCGGCGTCTTCCTGGCCTATGGCCTGGTGGGTCCGCTGGCGGCGCGCCTGACCCAGATCGTCGACGAGGAGAGCGCCTACTACAAGATTATCCGCTCGGTGCTGGTCGCCCATCTGCACGGCAACGCCGCCCAGATCTCGATCGAAATCGGCCGCGGCGACATTCCCTCCTCGGCCCAGCCGTCCTTCCTCGAGATGGAAGAATCGCTGTCCGCTGCACCGACGTAAGCCTGACCGGTCTGAATCTGGTCTGATCCGGCGACTGCGTTGGCGTCAGCCGGAACGATTCGCCGGACGCGGGAAGTCTTCGTGACTCGCGGGATTCGCCGGCCCCGACGCCGGCAAGGCGAAAGGTGCGATGGCGTTCCGATCGTTTTGTCGCCCTGCCGATCACACCGGTTCACGAATGCGTGAGAATTAGGCTTGGCTTTCGCTCACGTTCCCGTTATCTCCGGAACTGCGAGGAGTTCATGACCTCGTTTGACCCTTCTGAAGGAATAAAACTATGCGCATCACCGCTCTGGTCGCCGCTTCGGTCGCCGCTCTGGCCCTGGCCGCCTGCACCCCCGCCGCCGACAAGGCTGAAGAAGCTCCGGCCGCTGAAGCCGCTGCTGAAGCCCCGGCTGCCGACGCCGCCATGGCTCCGGCTGCTGACGCCGCTGCCGCCCCGGCCGCCGACGCCGCCATGGCCCCGGCTGCTGACGCTGCCGCCGCTCCGGCTGCCGCCGCCGCTGCCCCGGCCGCCGCTCACTAATACGAGCGACATCATTCTGGCCTTCGGGCCTGATGAAGGAAGGGCCGTCCCGAAAGGGGCGGCCCTTTTTCCTTGTTCGGTTCGCAGGATCGCTCGGCAGATGGGCGCTATTTAACTTGCAGGGATTTGCCGGCGCTCGTTATCCAGTCCCCCGGGACGTCCCCGTCCACCGATTTCAAAGGAGCCATCCGATGCGTATCACCGCCCTGATCGTGGCCGCCGCCGCGGCTCTGACCGTGTCCGCCTGCCAGAAGGCCGAGGAAAAGGCGGAAGGTGCCTCGCACGAAGCCGCCCCGGCGGCCGGCGTGGCCGACCCGGCCGCCGTCGACACCAGCATCGACCGGGCTGCGGCTGATGCCCAGGCCGCTGCGGATGCCGCCGCTGCGGCGGAACTCGCGCCGGCCGCCGCCGATGCGGCCCCCGCCGCCGCTGCTCCGGCTGCTGCGGCCCCCGCCGCGGCTGCTCCGGCCGCAGCCCACTAGACCCGGCACCGGAAGCTGACCAACGGCTACCGCCAACGGACAGGGGCCGCTCTTCGGGGCGGTCCTTTTTCTTTGCGCCGCAGCCCAGGCCGTATAGGCCGTGGCCAATGGCTGAAGACCGCGCGCCCCAACTGATCTGGACTGAGGACGGTTCGCCGCGTTCGGGGCGATTCGGCGATGTCTATTTCTCACAGCAGGACGGGTTGGCCGAAGCGCGCGCGGTCTTCCTCGCGGGGTGCGGCCTGCCGACGGCATGGGAGGGGCGCCGTCGATTTTGCGTGGCTGAACTGGGGTTCGGCACAGGGCTGAACATTGCGGCCCTGCTGGACCTGTGGCGTCGCGAGGGGCCGGCCCAGGGGCATTTGAGCGTCTTCTCGGTGGAAGGCTTCCCGCTGGGCCGCGAAGAGGCGCGGCGCGCCCTGGAAGCCTGGCCGGAACTGGCCGGGGTGACGCAGGCGCTGCTGGATGCGTGGCCACAGGCGACGCCGGGCTTTCATCGCCTTGACCTGCCCGACTTCAAGGCAACGCTGGACCTCGCGATCGGCGATGTCGGCTGGGCCCTGTCACAGTGGACGGGACAGGCTGACGCGTGGTTCCTCGACGGTTTTGCGCCCTCGACCAATCCGGACATGTGGTCGGACGCGGTGCTGGACGGCATCGTGGCCCGATCGGCACCGGGCGCGCGGGCGGCGACCTTCACCGTGGCCGGGGCCGTACGTCGGGGGCTGTCCGTGCGGGGCTTCTCCGTCGACAAGCGCCCGGGCCACGGGCGAAAGCGGGAACGGCTGGAAGCGCGCCTGCCGGGCCCCCCCGTCGAATCACCCCGGACGCCGTCCGTGGCGGTGATCGGGGCCGGGATCGCGGGGGCCGCGCTGGTGCGGGCTTTCGCCGCGCTCGGCGTGCCGGCGACGGTGATCGAGGCCGAAGGGCCCGGTGCCGGAGCTTCCGGCTTTCCCGCCGCGCTTGTGACCCCGCGGCTCGATGCCGGGGATGCCGGGATCGCCGCGCTCCATGCCCAGGCCCTGACGCGGGCGGCGGCCCTGTATGCCAGCCTGCCCGGTGCCGTGGTCGAGACAGGCGTCCTCCAGCTTGAACAGATGCCCCGTGACGCCAAGCGCTTCGCCAGGGTCGCGGATCAGCCGGTCTGGGCCGACGGGGCCATGGAGGTTCGCGATCCCGCCGCCAGCGCCGCCGGTCCGGGCGAGCCGGTGGCGTGCGGCGGCCTGTGGATGCGCGATGCCATGGCGGTCCGGCCTGCCACTGTGCTCGACGCCTGGCTGGGTCCGGCGGAACGGATCACCGCCAACGTCACGCGTATCGAGGCAGCTGAAACCGGCTGGCAGCTCCGGGATGCGACAGGCGCTGTAATCCTGCAGGCCGGGATCGTGGTGGTCGCGGCCGGCTGGGGGAGCGCGGGGCTGGTCCCGGGTCTGGCGCTGGCACCGGTCCGCGGTCAGGCGAATTGGGTAGAGGGCGTTCAGACAGGTCCGGTCGCCTGGGGGGGCTATGCGGTCCCTACCGGGTCCGGCGTGCTGTTTGGCGCGACCCATGACCGGGGCGAGACCGACGGCGGGCCGTCGGACGAGGCCACGGCACGAAATCTGAAGACGGTCGCGGCCCGTCTGCCGCAGCTGGCGGCGCAGATCGCTGAGGCCGGTCCGGTACAGGCCCGGACGGCGGTGCGCGCGACCACGCCAGACCGGCTGCCGCTGGCCGGAGCCATGCCGGGCGTCGACGGCCTGTTTGTGCTCGGTGGAATGGGTTCACGCGGCTTCTGCGTCGCGCCCCTGCTGGCCGAGCACGTCGCGGCCCTGGCGACCGGGACACCGTCGCCGTTGCCCGCAGATCTTGCCGCCCGTATCTCGCCCTTGCGAAACGCCGTCGTTGCGACCCTTGCACAACCGGTCGGCAGGGTGGACGGTTGAGCGTCCGGTTCCTTGAGGAGACACCCCCATGCGCACCCTCGCCTTTGCCGCTCTTGGCCTCCTGACCCTTGCAGCGTCCTGCGCGCCTGTCGCGGGCGGCGACATGGCCGTTGCAGCACCGCCGCCCGCCCGCCAGTGTTTCAGCGTCCGACAGGTCGATAATTTCAAACAGGGCCGCTCTGATCAGGTCTTCCTGCGGGTGGGCCGGAGCGACGTCTATGAGCTGAATGCCGTCGGCGGCTGTCCCGACATGGATTTTGCCAACCAGATGGCCCTGATCCCGGACGGCGGCATGGTCAGCGCGCGGCTGTGCACGGACGACTGGGCCCGGATTGTGGTGCCGGGATCGACGTCCCAGACCTCGGTCTGCCGCGTTCGTGTCAGTCGCAAACTGACGGCCGAAGAGATCGCCGCCCTGCCGCCGCGCCACCGGCCCTGAAGCGAAATCGGTCATGGTGGACGCAGTCTGCCATGACCCGGCTTTCGGCCGATGTTCAGGTCTTCTGGGCGTAACCGAGGCGCTGGTTGAGCTTGTCGATCAGATCGATGGCCGTCTCGGCGACCACCGAGCCGGGCGGATAGACGGCGGCGGCACCCATGTCGATCAGGGTCTGGACGTCCGACGGCGGGATGACGCCGCCGACCACGATCATGATGTCTGGCCGTCCCAGCTTCTCCAGCTCGGCCTTGAGTTCCGGCACGAGGGTCAGGTGGCCGGCTGCGAGGGATGAGGCGCCGACGGCGTGGACATTGGCGGCCACGGCGTCGCGGGCGGCCTCGGCCGGGGTCTGGAACAGCGCCCCGGCGGTGGCCTCAAGCCCGAGGTCGCCATAGGCGGTGGCGATGACCTTCTGGCCCCGGTCGTGGCCGTCCTGGCCCAGTTTGGCGATCAGGATGCGCGGCGGCCCCCCGTCATTGTCGATGAAGGCGGCGACCATGTCGCGGGCGCGTGAGATCTTCGGATCGTTGCCGGCCTCGCGGGCATAGACGCCGCGGGCGGTCTTCACCGTCGCCACATGCCGGCCGAAGGCGGCTTCCAGTGCATCGGAAATCTCGCCGACGGTCGCAAAGGCGCGGGCCGCCTGGACCGACAGTTCGAGCAGATTGGCCTTCCCCCTGGCACCCTCGGTCAGGGCGTCGAGGGCGGCCTGCGTCTTCGCCTCATCGCGTTCGGCGCGCAGGCGTTTCAGCTTGTCGATCTGGGCCGCGAGCACGGCGGCGTTGTCGACCTTGAGCATGGGGATGTCGTCGACCGTGTCGGACAGATAGCGGTTTACCCCGACGACGGTCTGCTGGCCCGTGTCGATCCGGGCCTGGGTGCGGGCCGCGGCTTCCTCGATCCGCATCTTGGGCACGCCGGCCTCGATGGCCTTCGCCATGCCGCCGAGCGCCTCGACCTCGGCCATCAGGACGCGGGCCTTGTTCGCCAGTTCGTGGGTCAGGCGTTCGACATAATGGCTGCCGCCCCACGGGTCGATGACACGGGTCAGGCCGGTCTCCATCTGCAGCAGCAGCTGGGTGTTGCGGGCGATCCGGGCCGAGAAGTCGGTGGGCAGGGCCAGGGCCTCGTCCAGGGCATTGGTGTGCAGGCTCTGGGTCTGGCCGCCGGCCGCGGCCATGGCCTCGACCATGGTGCGGGGCACATTGTTGAACACATCCTGCGCCGCCAGCGACCAGCCGGAGGTCTGGCAATGGGCGCGCAGGGACAGGGAGCGGGGGTCTTTCGCCCCGAATTTGGAAACGGCCTCGGCCCACAGCAGGCGACCGGCGCGCAGCTTGGCCACCTCCATGAAATAGTTCATGCCGATGGCCCAGAAGAAGCTGAGCCGGGGCGCGAACCGGTCCACGTCCATGCCCGCCGCGACGCCCGCCTTCAGATATTCGACGCCGTCGGCGAGGGTGTAGGCCAGCTCCAGATCGGCCGAGGCCCCGGCCTCCTGCATATGGTAGCCGCTGATCGAGATGGAGTTGAATTTCGGCGTGTGCTCTGCGGTCCAGGCGAAGATGTCCGACACGATCCGCATCGAGGGTTCGGGCGGATAGATATAGGTGTTGCGGACCATGAACTCCTTGAGGATGTCGTTCTGGATGGTCCCGGTCAGGGCCGCGTGGGGCACGCCCTGTTCCTCGGCGGCGACCACATAGAGGGCCAGGATCGGCAGGACGGCACCGTTCATGGTCATAGACACCGACATCTGGTCCAGCGGGATGCCGTCGAACAGGGTGCGCATGTCATGGATGCTGTCGATGGCCACCCCGGCCATGCCGACGTCGCCCTTCACCCGCGGGTGGTCGGAATCGTATCCGCGGTGGGTGGCCAGGTCGAAGGCGATCGACAGCCCCTTCTGACCGGCGGCGAGGTTGCGGCGGTAGAAGGCGTTGGATGCCTCGGCGGTCGAGAAGCCGGCATACTGGCGGATGGTCCAGGGATTGCCCGCATACATGGTCGGATACGGGCCGCGCACATAGGGGGCGATGCCGGGCAGGCCGTGGATGAAGTCGAGCCCCTCGATGGCGTCGGGACCATAGGCGGTCTCGACGGTCAGGCCCTCGGGCGTCTGCCAGGCGTTGCGTGCGGGACCGGGGCCGGTCGGGCCGAGGTCGAGTTGGACCTTTGCGAAATCGGGGAAGCTCATTGGCCGGCCTCCCGCGGCTGCGTCTCGAACGGCGCGGCGAAACGGACCGGGATCAATGGATCGCAGACGTCGCCACCGCCCGGGCAGACCGGGGCGGGATCCACCTCAAACGGTGCGGGCCGGGGCGCGGGATCGACGAATTTCGTCACCCCCACCAGCTGCGAGGCGCCGGTCGCCAGCGCGGCTTCGCGTTCGGCGCGGGCGGTGGCCA
>CANMXH010000009.1 GCA_947501315.1 Caulobacteraceae bacterium
CGATCGTCCCTGGCCTGTCAGCACGTCAACCTGACGCAGCTTGGCGATGATCTCTTCGGGCTTGTGACGCTTCCTGGCCATGTTCGGCTCCATCCATTCTGGTCCTCAGACCAACATAAGGGATGGACCACTTCAAAGGGCGCAGACCAAGACGATCCGTCGCTGGACTGGCAGCACCTACGCCACATATATCGGATACCTTCTATCGGTCGGCTGACAGTAAGCCCTGCCAGCGCGTAACTGAGTGAAACACGCTCGCCCTTAAAGGCTATGCGTCCCCTGCCCCATCCGCGCCTGCCGGGGGCGATCGGTCATCAGATTGCCCGCACCCACCAGCGGCATCGCCCGGGATGGCGAAGGCCTGGCCGCCGCCTGCCCGGACCGCATCGTCGCCTGAGATCACCCCGTCCGGATAGCACTTGCACAATCAGGAGCTTTCCGGACCCAGAACGCAAAATTATTGCTAAAAAAACTTGTGCGCCGCAGCGAACTATGGCTAACTTCTTCTTGAACTGGAAGCTCCACGTGTCTGACCGCGCCCACATCGCCGACAGCAGCATCGCCCTTTCGGCGACTTCGGCGGCGTGCGCGTCAGACGTCCGGATCGCCCTCAGCACCCTTATTCTCGTTGTATCGCTTGTGCTGCTCTCCGGAGTGGTGTGGATGCACGCAACCTGACCTAACGCCAAATCAGGATCGCACGCAGCCACCCGCTCCCGAAAGGAAGCGGGTTTTTTGTTGCGCGCGGTCCGGAACACTCCGGAAACGACCTCGCTCATGACGCAAAATTTTACCTCAGGCAGTCGTCCGCCCAACGCGCGCAGCCGCGCCGTCACGGCGGGTCCGAACCGCGCCGCGGCCCGCAGCTATCTGCGAGCTGCAGGGATGCAGGATGCCGACTTCGACAAGCCGATGATCGCCATCGTCAACACCTGGTCCTCGGTGACACCCTGCAACATGCATCTGGACCGGCTGGCCCACGATGTTCGGGCTGGAATCCGGGCCGCGGGCGGCTGGCCCGTGGATTTCAACACTATCGTCGTCACCGACGGCATCTCCATGGGCACGGCGGGGATGAAAGCCTCCCTGATCAGCCGAGAGATCGTTGCAGATTCGATCGAACTGGCGGTCGAGGGCCACCAGCTGGACGGCGTCATCTGCATTGTCGGCTGCGACAAGACAATTCCGGCGGCGGCCATGGCCCTGGCCCGGATGGATATCCCCGGACTGGTTTACTACGGCGGCACCATCCTGCCCGGCCAGATCGGCACCCGCGAGGTTTCGGTTCAGGACATCTTCGAGGCCATTGGTGCCCACGCGGTCGGCGCGCTGGATGACGCGGGGCTGAAGGCGGTCGAGAGCGCTGTCTGCCCCGGCGCCGGAGCCTGCGGCGGCCAGTTCACGGCCAACACCATGGCCATGGCGCTGTCGGTGATGGGCCTCTCCCCGATGGGATCCAACGACGTGCCCGCCGTCGATCCGGGCAAGGCGGCCGAGGGCGAACGATGCGGCCGCCTGATCGTCGAGCGGGTTATCGCCGGTGACTCGGCCCGCAAATACATCACCCGCGCCAGCCTGAAGAACGCCGCGGCCGCCGTCTCGGCCTCGGGCGGGTCGACCAATGCGGTCATGCATCTGACGGCCATCGCGGCCGAGGCCGGGATCGCGTTCGGCGTCGAGGACTGCCATCAGGCCTCCGTCGAGACGCCGGTCATCTGCGACCTGAAGCCAGGCGGGCGGTTCCTGGCGTCGCATCTGTTTGCGGCCGGCGGCACGCGACTGGTTACCCAGCGGCTGGCGGCGGCCGGCAAGATCGTCAATGCGCCGACGGTCAGCGGCCGCAGCCTGTTCGCCGAGGCAGCCGAGGCCGAGGAAGCGCCGGGCCAGCAGGTGGTGGCCGCAGTCGACACGCCGGTGATGACACGCGGCTCCTATGCCGTGCTCTATGGCGACGTCGCACCCGACGGTGCCGTCATCAAACTGACCGGCCACAAGGTCGACCGCTTCGAAGGGCCTGCCTGCGTCTTTGACGGCGAGGAGGAGGCCTTCCATGCGGTGCAGGATGGTTCGGTTGGCGAGGGCGACGTCATCGTCATCCGCTACGAGGGCCCCAAGGGCGGTCCCGGCATGCGTGAGATGCTGCAGGTCACCGCGGCGCTGAAAGGCCGCGGCGTCCATGACGTCGCCCTGATCACAGACGGCCGCTTCTCGGGCGCAAGCTACGGCTTTGTGGCTGGCCACGTCTCGCCCGAAGCGGCGGTCGGCGGTCCGATCGCCCTGATCCGCGACGGCGACCGCATCACCATCGATGTCACCGCCCGGACCATAGACGTCGATGCGGACCTGACTGCACGACGCACGGGCTTCACCCCGAAAGCGGCCAGTCCCGCACACGGCGTCTTTGCCAAATACCGCGCTGCGGTGGCCTCGGCTGCGCAGGGTGCCGTCACCATTCCCAACCCGCCGCCGGCCCAGACCCGTGCGGACATCAAAGCGCACGAGGACGCCTGATATGGCCATCACCATCTACACCAATGACGACATTCGACCGGGGGCCATCGCCGGCCAGCGCATCGCCATCATCGGCTACGGCTCCCAGGGGCGGGCCCATGCACAGAACCTGAAGGACTCTGGACAGGACGTCATCGCCGGCGTGCGTCACGGCGGCAAGGGCTGGAGGCACGCCACCGCAGACGGCGTTCCGACCGCCGAACCCGCGGACGCCGTCCGGGGCGCCGACATCATCGCCATTCTGACACCGGATATGGCCCAGGCAGAGGTCTATCGCGACATCATCGAGCCCAACGCCAAGCCCGGCGCAGCCATCCTCTTCGCCCATGGCTTCTCGATCATCTACGGCCGGATCACACCACGCGCCGACATGGACGTCATCCTGGTCGCGCCCAAGGGCCCCGGTGATCTGGTCCGTCGGGAGTATCAGCGCGGTCGCGGCGTCCCTTCCCTCTTCGCCATCGAACAGGACGCCACCGGCAAGGCCCGCGACCGCGCCATGGGTTATGCCCGAGGCAATGGCGGGGCGACCGGCGGTCTGCTGGAAACCACCTTCCGCGAGGAAACCGAGACCGACCTGTTCGGCGAACAGGCGGTCCTGTGCGGCGGGGCGAAGGAGCTGGTCATGTCGGGTTTCAACACCCTGGTCGAGGCCGGCTACCAGCCAGAGATCGCCTATTTCGAATGCATGCACGAGCTCAAGCTGATCGTGGACCTGTTCTACGAAGGCGGCATCACCCGAATGAACGAGTTCATCTCGGAGACGGCGAAATGGGGCTCGGTCAAGTCCGGTCCGCGAGTCATCACCGACGAAACCCGCGCCCGGATGAAGACCATCCTCGACGAAATCCAGTCGGGCCAGTTCGCGCGCGAGTGGATCGAGGAGAACGAAGCCGGCAAGCCCCGCTACGACGCCTGGGTCCAGGCCGACAGCGAGCAGCCGATCGAACAGACAGGGGCGAAACTGCGCGAGCGCATGGCCTGGCTGCACGCGCCCCAGGCTCCCGCGGAAGCCGCCTGACACATGACAGCCGCCGCCTTCAAGTCAGCCACCGAGGCCGCTCCCCGCAGCGGTGCCCGTCTGCTCGTCTCCACCCTGGAGCGGCTGGGGGTCGAGGTCGTGTTCGGCTATCCCGGCGGTGCCATCATGCCGGTCTATGACGCCCTGACCGGATCGTCGCTGCGCCACATTCTGGTCCGGCACGAACAGGCCGCAGCCTTCGCTGCGGACGCCTATGCGCGGCGCAGTGGCAAGGTCGGGGTCTGTCTGGCCACTTCGGGCCCGGGTGCCACCAACCTGATCACCGGCATCGCCAACGCCATGATGGATTCGATTCCGATCGTCTGCATCACCGGCAATGTCGCCCAGGCGATGATGGGCACCGACGCCTTCCAGGAAATCGACATCCTGGGCGTCACCCTGCCCATCGTGAAGCACAGCATCCTGGTGCGCGACCCGGCGGATGTGCCCGCCGCCGTCGAGGAAGCCTTTCACATCGCCGCTTCGGGCCGGCCAGGACCGGTCCTGATCGACCTGCCCAAGGACGTCCAGGTCGGACAGACGACCCAGGACTTCGGCTTCCGCTATCCCAACACGGTTGTCCCGATCGACCACAACGCGATCGCCCGGGCCGCCGAGGCGATCCGGCAGGCCGAACGCCCGCTGATCTATGTCGGCGGCGGGGTGAAGATCGGCCACGCCGTGGATGAGTTGCGTGCCTTCGCCGAGGCAACGGGCATCCCGTCCGTCTCGACCCTGAACGCCCTGGGCACGATCGCCACCGACGCACCGGGCACCTTGGGTATGCTCGGTATGCACGGCACCCGCGCGGCCAATGAGGCCGTCCAGGAGACGGATCTTCTGATCGTCTTCGGCGCCCGGTTCGACGACCGCGCGACCGGCAAACTTGCGGAGTTCGCGCCTGACGCCCGCGTCGTCCATTTCGATATCGATGCATCGGAGATCGGCAAGCTCCGTCAGACCTGGATCGCGGTCGCCGGCGAACTTCCCGCAGGGATCGAGGCCCTGACCGCCCATCTGGCCGGGACGTCGTTGCGGATCGATCCCTGGATAATGCGTTGCGTCTCCCGCGCCGAACGCACGGCCTTCCGCTATGACGCCCCCGGCGAGGGCGTCTATGCCCCCGCCCTGCTGAAGGCGATCTCGAAAGCCGCGGGCGACGACTTCGTCGCGGCCTGCGACGTCGGGCAGCACCAGATGTGGGCGGCCCAGCACTGCCGCTTCGCCCGACCTGAAGCCCATCTGACCTCGGGCGGCCTCGGAGCGATGGGTTTCGGTCTGCCTGCCGGGATCGGTGCCAAACTGGCCGACCCGGACGCCACGGTCGTCGTCATCGCCGGCGACGGCGGCTTCATGATGAACGTCCAGGAACTGGCGACGCTGCGCCGCTACGGCGTCGCGGTGAAGATCCTGCTGCTGGACAACAGCTCGCTGGGGCTGGTCCGCCAGTGGCAGGAGCTGTTCTTCAACCAGAACTATTCCGAGGTCGACCTCTCGGACAATCCGGACTTCGTGAAGGTGGCCGAAGCCTTCGGCGTCGAGGCCTTCCGGATTAGCCGGCGCGAGGAGGTCACGGCCGGAATCGCCCGCCTGCTGGCCGCCGAAGGCCCCTGCCTCGCGCACGTGATCATCGATCCCCGGGAGAATGTGTGGCCGCTCGTCCCGCCCGGAAAAAACAACGCCGAAATGATGGAAGGCACCTGACATGACCGCCAACACCTTGCACCTGCAAATCGACCGCGCCGACGGTTCGCTCCAGCGGCTCATTGGTCTGGTCGAGCGTCGCGGCTTCCACATTGACGGCCTGTCGTTGCGCGATGAAGGCGGCAGCCGCCGGGTCGAGATGGCCGTACGAGGCCGCGACACAGCACGCTGCACCGAGACCCTGGGAAGGCAGATCGACAAGCTGTTCGGCGTCACCCGTTTCCCTCCCTCAGCCGCGCCTCACCCCGAGAGGGTCGTATGAGCCGGATCGCAAAGGCCATCGCGGCGGATCCGAAACGGGTCATCGTCTTCGACACCACCCTGAGAGACGGCGAACAGGCACCGGGATTCTCGATGTCTCCCGACGACAAGGTGCGTATGGCGCAGCTGCTGGCCGCCCTGAGGGTCGATGTGGTCGAGGCCGGCTTCCCCGCCGCCTCGCCCGGCGATGAGGAAGCGGTCCGTCGCGTGGTCGGGGAGGTCGAGGGGCCCGTGTTCTGCTCGCTGGCCCGCGCCGCTGAAGGTGATATCGATGCCGCCTGGCGCAGTCTGAAGGGAACGCCGGATCGGCGGGTCCACATCTTCCTCGGCACCAGCCCTATCCACCGCTCGGCCAAGCTGAAGATGAGCACGGACGAGGTTCTGGCCGCCGTCGACCGCGCCGTACGCTATGCCGCCACCCGGTTCGACGACATCGAATTTAGCCCGGAAGACGCCATCCGGACCGAACCGGGTTTCCTGGCGGAAGTCTGCGAAGTCGCGGCCGCAGCCGGTGCCGGGACGCTAAACATCCCTGACACCGTCGGCTACAGCACACCCGGCGAGATCGGCGAAATCTTCCGTACCCTCATCGCCCGGGTACGGCCGCGCTTTAAGGACCTGGTCTTCTCGGCCCACTGCCACGACGACCTGGGCATGGCCGTCGCCAACAGCCTGTCAGCGGTCGAGGCCGGGGCCCGACAGGTCGAGGGCGCGATCAACGGTATCGGTGAACGGGCGGGAAACGCCTCCACCGAGGAGATCGTCATGGCCATCCGCACCCGCGGCGACCGCTATGGTCTGACCACCGGTGTTGACGCCACCCGACTGGTCGCGGCCAGCCGTCTGTTGAGCGAGATCACGCGCACGCCTGTGATGCGCAACAAGGCCATCGTCGGCATGAACGCCTTCGCCCATGAGGCCGGCATTCACCAGCACGGCATGCTCGCCGACAGCCGGACCTATGAGATCATGCGGCCGCAGGACGTCGGCTTCGACGGCACCAGTTTCGTGCTGGGCAAACACTCAGGCCGCCATGCCTTAGCGAAGCGTGCCGAGGCCCTCGGCCATGTCCTGTCCGGTGATCACCTGAACGCAGCCTTCTCGGGCTTCAAGACCCGCGCCGACCAGATCGGCGAGATCGACGACCGCGAACTCCTGGCCATCGTCGAGGCCGCCCGCCCTGTCCCCCGTTTTGAGGAACCCGCCTATGAGGCCGTTGGCTGAACACATCTGGATCAATGGCGAACTGACGCCCTGGGCCGATGCGAGAATCCATGTGATGAGCCACGCGCTCCACTACGGCACCTCGGTGTTCGAGGGCATCCGCGTCTATGACACGCCGGACGGACCGCGCGGATTTCGCCTGACCGACCATGTCCGTCGGCTGTTCGACAGCGCCCGCATGTACCATTTCCAGCTGCCCTGGACCGAGCCCGAACTGGTCGAGGCGTGCAGGGCGACGGTGCGGGCGACGGGTCTGCGCAGCGCGTACATCCGACCGATCGCCTTCCTGGGCGAGTGCGGCATGGGGGTGACGCCCCGGCCCGGGGACATGAACATCGACGTCGCCATCGCCGCATTTCCCTGGGGGGCCTACCTGGGCGAGGAGGCGCTGGAGAAGGGCGTCGACGCCTGCGTCGCCAGTTGGTCGCGGATCGCCCCGAACACGGTTCCCTCGGGGGCCAAGGCGGGCGGCAACTATCTGTCGAGCTATCTGATCGGGCGCGAGGCGCGGGTCGGCGGCTTTGGTGAGGGCATCGCCCTGGGCACCGACGGTCGCCTCTCCGAGGGCGCGGGTGAGAACCTGTTCCTGATCAAGGATGGCGAGATCATCACCCCGCCGGCCGCCGCCTCGATCCTGATGGGGATCACGCGGGACAGCGTGCTGAAGCTGGCGAGGGGTCTGGGCTATGAGACCCGCGAGCAGGTGCTGCCGCGCGAGGCCCTGTATGTCGCCGACGAGATCTTCATGACCGGCACAGCGGCCGAGATCACGCCGGTGCGGTCGGTCGACGGCATTGCCACGCGGTGCGCCGGTCCGGGGCCGGTCACCCAGGCGGTCAATGCGGCCTTCCGCGGCCTGTTCGACGGGTCCACGCCCGATCGGTTCGGCTGGCTGGAATCCATTGCTGCGCCCGCGACGGCCACCTCCGCCCGCGAGGTCGAACATGCCTGAGACCCTGTTCGACAAGGTCTGGAACCGGCACGTGGTCACACCCGAGACGATCGACACGCCGGGTGTCCTCTACGTCGATCTGCATCTGGTCCATGAAGTGACCAGCCCGCAGGCCTTCAGCGAGATCGAGTCCCGCAGCCTGACCGTACGCCGGCCAGACCGCACCTTCGCCACGCTGGACCACTCCACCCCGACCCTGCCCGTCGGTGTCGATGGCGAGCGGCCGTATGTCACATGGGCTGCGCGCTCGCAGGTCGAGCGGCTGGAAGCCAACTGCGCGCGCCACGGCATCCGGCTGGCCGGCTGGGACAGCGAGGACCGCGGCGTCGTCCACGTTATAGGCCCGGAGCTGGGCCTGACGCAGCCGGGCATGACGGTCGTCTGCGGCGACAGCCATACGGCGACGCACGGGGCCTTCGGGGCGCTGGCCTTCGGCATAGGCACCTCCGAGGTCGGCCATGTTCTGGCGACCCAGTGTCTGTTGCAAAGGAAGCCGAAGGCGATGCGGGTGACGGTGACCGGGCGGCTGCAACCCGGTGTCTGCGGCAAGGATGTGGCCCTGGCCATCATCGCTCGCCTCGGCTTCGGCGGCGGCACGGGTTACGTCATTGAATACGCTGGCGAGGCCATCCGCTCGCTGGACATGGAGGGCCGGATGACGGTCTGCAACATGTCGATCGAGGCGGGGGCCCGGGCCGGCATGATCGCGCCTGACCCGGTGACCGTGGCCTGGCTGCAGGACCGCCGCTTTGCTCCGCCCGGAGAGCGTTTCGAACGGGCTGCCGCCGACTGGCTGACTCTCCGGAGCGATCCCGGCGCGGTATTCGACAGCGAGATCGAGATCGATGGAAGTGCGATCCGGCCGATGGCGACTTGGGGCACCACCCCGGACGCAGGGTCGCCCGTCGGCACGCCCGTGCCCGAACCCCGCGATGCCACGGGCCAGAGGGCACTGGCCTACATGGGCTTTACGGCCGGCGAGCCGACCACCGGACATCCCGTCGACGTCGTTTTCGTAGGCTCCTGCACAAACGGGCGGCTGCCCGACCTGCGCGCGGCCGCCGATGTGCTGCGCGGGCGAAAGGTCAGCTCCGGTGTCCGCATGCTGGTGGTGCCGGGATCGGAGGCGGTCCGTCGCGACGCCGAGGTAGAAGGTCTCGATCGGGTGTTCATCGACGCCGGCGCCGAATGGCGTCTGCCCGGCTGCTCCATGTGCATCGCCATGAACGGCGATTTCGTGGGGCCCGGCCAGCTCGCCGTCTCGACCTCAAACCGCAATTTCGAAGGTCGGCAGGGCAAGGGCGCTCGCACTATCCTGGCAAGCCCCGCCACCGCCGCTGCCAGCGCGGTCGCCGGAGTCCTCACGGATCCGCGCGTCTATCTGAGGGAGACGACTCATGCCTGAACCCTTACAGGTCCTCACCTCCCGATGCTTGGTGCTCAGCCAGGCCAATATCGACACCGACCAGATCATTCCCGCCCGCTTCCTGACCACCACCTCGCGTGAGGGGCTGGGCAGGGCCGCCTTTCATGACTGGCGTTACGAGACCGACGGCTCACCCAAACCCGAGGCAGTGCTGAACTGCATCGACCCGCTCGAGCGCCGCATCCTGCTGGCCGGGCCAAATTTCGCATGTGGCTCATCGCGCGAACATGCCACCTGGGCCCTGGTCGACTACGGCTTCCGGGCGGTGATCTCGACCTCGATCGCCGATATCTTCACCTCCAACGCCCTGAAGACCGGCCTGCTGCCGATCGAGGTCGACCAGGCCACCTGGGACGATCTCGCCGCCTTCCCCGACCAGCCGGTGACCGTCGACCTCGAGGCCGGGGAGATCCGAAGGGGCAATGCCGCCCCGACGCCCTTCACCGTCGAGCCGTTCGCCCGCCGCTGCCTGCTCGACGGCGTCGACACCCTCGGCTGGCTGCAAGCCCGACTGCCCGACATCGCGGCCTTTGAAGCCGCCCATGAAATGGAATCCGCCTGATGCCAGCTCCCCGCACCTTCGATATCGTCATCCTGCCAGGGGACGGCGTCGGTCCCGAAGTGTCCGCCGCAGCCCGGGCCACGCTGGAGGTCATCGGCGACTTCTTTCAGCACAACTTCCGGTTCCATGAGCATCTGATCGGTGGTGCCGCCATCGACGTGACGGGCGATCCGCTGCCTGCCGGTACGGTCAACGCCTGTCTCGCTGCCGACGCCGTTCTGCTGGGTGCGGTCGGCGGGCCGAAATGGGATGGCGGCAAACGGCGGCCCGAGGAAGGCCTGCTCGGCCTGCGCAAGGCGATGGGCTTGTTCGCCAACCTGCGGCCCCTGCAGGTTTCGCCTGTACTGGCGCACCGCTCTCCCCTGAAGCGCGAGATCGTCGAGGGCGTCGACCTGATCGTGTTTCGCGAACTGACCGGCGGCATCTATTTCGGAGAGAAGACCCGCACCGACGACCGGGCCACGGACCTGTGCGTCTACACCGCGCCCGAGATCGAGCGCATCGCCCGGGCTGCCTTCCGCACCGCCCAGCAGCGTCGCGGCAAGGTCACCTCGGTCGACAAAGCCAATGTCATGGAGACCAGCCGCCTGTGGCGCGAGGTTGTGACCCGCATCCATGCCGAGGAATTCCCGCGCATCGAGCTGGAGCATGCGCTCGTCGACTCCATGGCCATGCACCTGATCCGCAAGCCGCGCGAATATGACGTCATCCTGACCGAGAACATGTTCGGCGACATCCTGTCGGACGAGATCTCGGTGCTGGGTGGCTCCATCGGCCTGCTGCCGTCCGCCTCGCTGGGCGAAAGCGGCCCGGGCCTGTTCGAGCCCATCCACGGCTCGGCACCCGACATCGCTGGCCAGGACAAGGCTAATCCGGTCGGGACCATCCTGTCGGCCGCCCTGATGTTGCGCCACAGCCTCGGGCTGGAAGACGAGGCCGCATCGATCGAGGCTGCCGTGGCTGCGGTGCTCTCGGCAGGTGCCGTGACCGAAGACCTCGGAGGATCGCTGGGCACGCGGGCCGCCGCGAATGCAGTGATCGACGCCCTGCGCGCCATCCACTGGGCCGCGGCGCACCGCGTCCAGATGCACTGGGCTTGAGCCGGGACGGGCACCAATGCGTTGCCGCAGGCGCGCTAAGTGGAGACGAGTACGCATTGGACTGACAGCACCGCCACGCACTTCCTCGATAACCGCCGGGTCCCTGTAACCCGGGAAAAACCCCGACATTAGCGCGACTTTGCCGAACCCGGTGACAGACGGGCTGTCTATGAACGAGTCACGCGCCAAGCCCAACGCCCCTGGATTGCTGCGACCGCGAACAGCCGCCACAGGACGAATTTCGACAAAAAACGTTTCTGATTGGCCATAAATTGCGATAATCGCGCCATTTTCTGCCATTTCGGCGATATTGTTCTATCTTTTTCCGAACCCCCCTTGTGCGTTTCGCATTTGCGGTAAACATTTCGCAAATGCGTAATGCGATCTTTGGGGGATCAAAATGTCACGACTTCGCATCGGGCTCGGTGGAGCCCTCGCTCTCTGGCTTTGCGCTGTAGCCGGAACAGCCTCGGCGCAGCCGGTGCTTCTGGCGCACCAAGTGCCGCTGGCCCTCGACGGGGCGGCTACGGGCTGGATCCTGACCTCTACCGCTCTGGTCCTGCTGATGACCTTGCCGGGGCTGGCCCTGTTCTACGGAGGCATGGTTCGCCGCAAGAACGTCATCGCTACCATCACCCAATCGCTGGGGGTGGCCTCCGTGGTTACCCTGGCCTGGTTCATAGCGGGCTACGGCCTGTCCTTCGGGGTCGGCCAGCCGGTCGGCGGCTATTCAGGCGATGAGGTGCAAAGCTATATCGGCTCGTTCCAGGCCCTGTTCCTGAACGGCGTGACGCCGACGACGGCGCACAGCCTGGCACCAGGCCTGCCGGAATACCTCTGGATCGCCTACCAGCTGACCTTCGCCATCATCACTCCGGCCCTGATCGCCGGGGCCTTCGCCGAGCGGATCAAATACTCGGGGCTGCTGCTGTTCACCGGTCTTTGGACACTGCTGGTCTATGCACCGATCTGTCACTGGGTCTGGGGCGGGGGCTTCCTCGGCGCAGCGGGCGTTCTGGATTTCGCCGGTGGCGCGGTCGTGCATGTCAATGCGGGTGTGGCTGGTCTGGTCTGCGCCATCTTCCTCGGCGCGCGGAAGGGATACGGCAAGGAGAGTATCGTCGCCCATAATCCGGTCATGACCATGATCGGCGCTTCGCTGCTACTGGTCGGCTGGATCGGGTTCAATGCCGGCTCAGCCTGGACAGCGGACTCGATCGCATCCCTGGCCCTGCTGAACACTATCCTCGCCGCCATGGCCGGCTCGCTGACATGGAAGTTCGTCGAGATCATGGAGAAGCGGAAGCCCTCGCTGATCGGCGTGCTGTCGGGCCTTATCAGTGGTCTGGTGGCGATCACCCCGGCCGCCGGTCTGGTCGATCCCAAGGGCGCGGTCATCATCGGCCTGGCCTCGGGTCCGGTCTGCTACGCGGCCTCGGTCTGGATCAAGAAACTGCTGCGTTACGACGACAGCCTGGACGCCTTCGGCATTCACGGCGCGGGCGGCATTCTCGGAGCCGTCCTGACCGGCGTGTTCGCCTCCACTGCCGTCAATGGCGTCGCCGAGGGAGCGACGGTCGCCAAACAGATCTGGGGACTGGGCGTCACCATCGGCTGGAGTGCTGTCGTGACCTTCCTGATCCTGATCGTGTGCAAGTTCACGACCGGCCTGCGCGTCACCGAGGCGCAGGAAGACGAGGGCCTGGACGGCCACCTGCATGGCGAGGTGATGGAAGGCGTCTGACCTCTATCCACCAGCGGCGCTGAGCCTCCCCTCCGCGCCGCCACCACCCAAACCGACCTTCAAAACCATAGATCACAAGGGGATACGACGATGAAAACCGCCTTTGCCTGCGCGGCCGCCATGGCAGTGCTTCTGACCGCCTCGGCCGCCTCGGCCCAGGAAACGCCCGAGATCGCCTGGAATGTCGGCGTGACCAGCGACTATGTTTTCCGTGGCTACAGCCAGACAGGTGAAGACCCGGCCATCTTCGGCGGTGTGGACCTTACCATCGGCAGCTTCTACGCCGGTGCCTGGGCCTCGAACGTCGACTTCGGCGATGACACTGACGCCGAGTTCGACATCTACGGCGGCTATCGCACCGAGGTATCCGGCTTCGCCGTCGATGTCGGCGTCGTCGGCTATCTCTATGTCTCCCAGCCGACCGGAGCGGACTATGACTACGCCGAGTTCAAGGCGGCGGCGTCGCGCGCCTTCGGCCCGGTGACCCTCGGGGCCGCCGTCTACTGGTCGCCCGACTTCTTCGGGGCCGACGAGGCGACGACCTATGTCGAGGCCAATGCTGCGTTCTCGCCAGCGGCTCAATGGACCGTGTCAGGGGCGGTCGGCCATCAGTCGCTGGACGTCAACGCCGACTACGCCACCTGGAACGCCGGCGTGGTCTATGCCTTAAGCGACATTGTTGCGGTCGACGTCCGCTATCACGACACCGACGTGACCGGACCGCTGTCCGACGATCGGGTGATTGGAACGCTCAAATTCCTGTTCTGACATCTGCGCCGCACAAAACGAATCGGTCGGATGTTGCAGTGATGTGCGTTTGACCGGTTCAGTTTTGCGTTATGAGTGGCCTAACGTGCATGGACTGCAAGGAAGTTGCCGTTACCAACCCCAACCGCTAAGCTTTGTGCAATAGCGAAAGGCTCGAAGTGGCGTCGTTGAACCAGGCATTCGTGATCACCCCGAGGACGGGACCGGCCAAGACGCCGGCGGCCGACCGCGTGCGCGATTTCTCGGAGATCTACGCCGACTTCAGCCCTGTGGCTGGGGCCGGTCAGTCGAGCCGCTGCGCCCAGTGCGGCGTGCCCTTCTGTCAGACCGGATGCCCTCTGCAGAACAACATCCCCGACTGGCTGCGGCTCGCTGCGGAAGGCCGCGCCGAGGAGGCCTGGCGCCAGTCGGAAGCGACGTCGACCATGCCCGAAATCTGCGGCCGAATTTGTCCCCAGGACCGGCTTTGCGAGGGCGCCTGCACGCTCGAGCAATCGGGATGGGAGACGGTCACCATCGGCTCGGTCGAACGCTGGCTGGGCGACATGGCGTTCGAAAACGGCTGGGTCGAACCGATCCGCCCGCGGGTCGAGCGGTGCCAGTCCGTGGGCATCATCGGCGCAGGGCCTGCGGGGATGGCGGCGGCGGACCGGCTGAGGTCTGCCGGCTATGCAGTGACGATCTATGACCGGCACGACCGGGCCGGCGGTTTGCTGATGTACGGCATCCCCGGATTCAAGCTCGAGAAACACGTCGTCCAGCGGCGTCTCGACCGGCTGGCCGAGGGCGGCGTGACCTTCCGGCACGGCGTGGACGTCGGAGGCGACCTGCCGTTTGCTGAGGTGCGGGCAGCGCATGACGCGGTGCTGGTGGCAACCGGGGTCTATCAGGCGCGGCGGTTGACTGCGCCGGGGTGCGGCTCGACCGGTGTGATAGCGGCGCTCGACTATCTGATCGCCTCGAACCGCAAGGGCCTGGGCGATCCCGTCCCGGCCTTCGACAGCGGCGCGCTGGACGCGGCGGGCAAACGGGTGGTGGTGATCGGCGGCGGTGATACGGCGATGGACTGCGTGCGCACGGCGGTGCGGCAGGGCGCGACCTCAGTGACCTGCCTCTATCGCCGCGACCGGGACAATATGCCGGGCAGCGTCCGCGAGGTCGCCAACGCCGAGGAAGAAGGCGTGGTCTTCGGATGGCTGGCCGCGCCCCGCGCCGTGCTGGGCGAGGCCGACCGGGTGACCGGGGTGCGTGGTCAGAGGATGGCCCTGGCGGATCAGTCGCCGGACGGCCGCTGGAGCGTCGTGCCGGTTCCGGGCGGGGAGTTCGACCTGGCCGCCGATCTGGTCATCGAGGCCCTCGGCTTCGAACCCGAGGACATGCCCGGCCTGTTCGCCGAGCCCGATCTGGCCCTGACCGAATGGCGGACGATCCGTACAGCGGGGCATACGAAGGCGACGACGCTGGAAGGCGTGTTCGCCGCCGGCGACATCGTTCGCGGGGCGTCGCTGGTGGTCTGGGCGGTGCGGGACGGACAGGACGCGGCGGCCGAGATCGACGCATGGCTGTCCAGCCGCCAGATGGCGGCGGCATGAGTTTCGATCCGGACCAGTATGCACGCGATCGCCAGCGGCTGATCGAAGGCCATGCCTACGATCCGGCGTCCGAGCGGGACGCCTGCGGCGTCGGACTGGTGGCCGCGATCGACGGCAAGCCACGCCGAGAGGTCATCGATCTGGCGCTGAAAGCGCTGAAGGCCATCTGGCATCGGGGCGCCGTCGATGCTGACGGCAAGTCGGGTGACGGCGCGGGAATCCTGATCGGCCTGCCGAGGGCGTTCTTCGAAGCACAGGTTCGCGACGCCGGGCACGAGCCACGGCCCGGCCCGATCGCCGTCGGCATGATCTTCCTGCCTCGCGTCGATCTGGCGGCGCAGGAACGGGCGCGGACCATCGTCGAGCGTGAGGTGATGGCCGCTGGCTTCTGGCTTTACGGCTGGCGGCAGGTGCCGACCCATGGTGCGGTGCTGGGCCAGCGGGCCGCCGCAACCCGGCCCGAGATCGAGCAGATCATGCTCAGCGCGCCCGGCGGGCTGGACGGAGAGGAACTTGAGCGGGCGCTGTACCTCCTGCGCCGCCGGATCGAGGCGCGGGCGACGGCCTCGGGCCTGCAGCATTTCTACATCTGCTCCCTGTCGGCCCGGTCAGTGATCTACAAAGGGATGATGCTGGCCCAGGCGCTGGCGGACTTCTATCCGGACCTGAACGACCCGCGTGTCGAGGCCAATGTTGCGCTGTTCCACCAGCGCTATTCGACCAATACCTTCCCCGAGTGGCGACTGGCCCAGCCGTTCCGGATGCTGGCCCATAACGGGGAGATCAACACCCTGCGCGGCAACGCCGGCTGGATGCGCAGCCACGAAATCCGCATGACCGCCGAGGCCTTCGGGGCCGACGACGGCATCGTCAAGCCGGTGATCCAGGCGGGCGGCTCTGACTCGGCCGCGCTGGACAATGTGTTCGAGGTACTGGTCCGCGCCGGGCGCCCGGCACCGATGGTCAAGGCCCTATTGATGCCCGAGGCGCCGATCGAAGGCGTCATCTCGGACGACCACCGCGCCCTCTACGCCTATTGCAACGCTGTGATGGAGCCGTGGGACGGCCCGGCCGCAGTGTGCGCCACTGACGGCCGCTGGGTGGTGGCCGGAAAGGACCGCAACGGGCTGCGCCCGCTACGGGTGGCCGAGACCGTGGACGGCCTGCTGATCTGCGGCTCGGAGGTCGGCATGACGGGCGTCGCCGATGAGCGGATCAAGCGTCGGCTGCACATCGGGGGCGGACGGATGATCTCCGTCGATCTGGAGGCCGGAGTTCTCTACGACGAAACCGAGACGGTGGACCGACTGGCAGCGGCGCTGCCCTATCGGCAGTGGCTATCGAACATGGTCGAGCTGGAACCGCTCGTGGGGCCCGGACCGGAGCCTCGCCGGGTTTCCGGCGAGGCCCTGACGCGGTTCCAGTCCGCGGTCGGCTGGACCCAGGAAGACATCGACACCCTGCTGGATCCGATGGCCGGAGAGGGCAAGGAGGCCGTGGCCTCCATGGGCGACGACGCGCCCCCGGCGGTGCTGTCGCATCAGGATCGGCCCTTCGCACACTATTTCCGCCAGGCCTTCGCCCAGGTCACCAATCCGCCGATCGATCCGTTGCGCGAGGCGGGGGCCATGAGTCTGCGGACCCGGTTCAAGAACCTCGGCAACATTCTGGCCCAGGACGAGACCCAGACGAAGGTCTTCGTGCTGGACAGTCCGGTCCTGACTACCGGCATGTATGAGCGGATGCTGGATGTCGTCGGTGCCGGTGCCACAACGGTCATCGACTGCACCTTCCCGACTGCCGAAGGGGGGATGAAGGCCGCGCTGGATCGTATCCGGGCCGAGGCTGTCGCGGCAGCCCGCGGCGGGGCCGGGCTGATTGTCCTGACCGACGAGCGGATGGGTGAGGATCGACCGCTGATCCCGATGATCCTGGCTACCGCCGCCGTGCACGGCCGGCTGGTGGACGAGGGGCTGCGCACCTTCTGTTCGCTCGTCGTGCGTGCGGCCGAGGCAATCGACGCACACGCCTTTGCCGTGCTGGTCGGCGTCGGTGCCACGGCGGTCAACAGCTGGCTGGCGCAGGAGACGTTTCTGGAGCGGCTTGAGGGAGGGCGGTATCCGGGCCTGACGCTCCGTGAGGCGTGTCTGAACCACAAGGCGGCGGTCGAGGCGGGGCTGATGAAGATCCTGGCCAAGAAGGGCATCTCCGTCATCTCCGCCTATCGTGGGGCCTGCGAGTTCGAGGCCTTGGGGCTGTCGCGGGCGCTGGTCGCCGAGTTCTTCCCCGGCATGACGTCACGCATCTCGGGCATCGGCCTGGCCGGGATCGAGGCCCAGGTGATCCGCAAGACCGGGCGGGGTTTCACCGCCTGGAAGCCCGCGCTGCGCATCGGCGGGTCCCATCGGATCCGGGCCGGGGAGGAGACCCATGGCTGGGACGCTGAACTGATCCACCGGCTTCAGGACGCCACCACGCGCGACGACTACGGAAGGTTCAAGGCCTACAGCCGTAGGGTGCAAGAACTGCCGTCGAAGGCGCTGCGGGACCTGCTGGATTTCCGCGAGGCCGCTCCGGTCGCGGTGGACGAGGTCGAGAGCGTCAATGACATCCGCCGCCGTTTCGTCACGCCCGGCATGTCACTGGGGGCCCTGTCGCCCGAGGCGCATGAGACGCTGAATATCGCCATGAACCGTATCGGGGCCCGCTCGGTCTCTGGCGAGGGCGGCGAGGATCCTGACCGCTATACACCCCGCCCGAACGGCGACAACGCCAACAGCGCGGTCAAGCAGATCGCCTCGGGCCGGTTCGGCGTCACGGCCGAATATCTGAACCAGTGCCGGGAGATCGAGATCAAGGTGGCGCAGGGCGCCAAGCCCGGTGAGGGCGGTCAGCTGCCCGGCTTCAAGGTCACCGAATTCATCGCCCGCATGCGCCATTCGACGCCGGGGGTAGGACTGATCAGCCCACCGCCGCACCACGACATCTATTCGATCGAGGATCTGGCCCAGCTGATCTACGACCTGAAACAGATCAATCCGGACGCCCGGGTGACGGTCAAGCTGGTCTCACAGTCGGGCATCGGCGCGGTGGCCGCCGGGGTCGCCAAGGCCAGGGCCGACGTGATCATGATCGCCGGCCACAATGGCGGCACCGGCGCTTCCGCGCTCGGTTCGATCAAACACGCAGGCATGCCCTGGGAGCTGGGGCTGTCCGAAGCGCATCAGGTGCTGAGCCTGAACGGCCTGCGCGGTCATGTGCGACTCCGCACTGACGGTGGCCTGCGCACCGGGCGCGATATCGTCATCGCAGCCATACTGGGGGCCGAAGAGTTCGGCATCGGTACAGCCAGCCTGGTCGCCGTCGGCTGCCTGATGGTGCGCCAGTGCCATTCGAATACCTGCCCGGTCGGGGTCTGTGTCCAGGATGAGCGGCTCCGCGCCATGTTCACCGGCACTCCCGAGAAGGTGGTCAATCTGTTCAGCTTCATCGCCGAGGAAACGCGCGAGATCCTGGCCTCGCTGGGATTACGGTCACTGCACGAGGCGGTCGGCCGGACCGATCTGCTGCGCCAGGTGTCCCGCGGCGACGCCCATCTGGACGACCTAGACCTCAACCCCCTGCTGGTCCGGGTTGGCGAGGGTGAACTGCGTTCCGCTGAGGCACCCTACAACGCCGTGCCCGACACCCTGGACGCCCGCATTGTCGAGGATGCGGCGCGCTTCCTCGGCAGCCGCGAGAAGATGTCCCTGAACTATGCGGTGACCAATACCCAGCGGGCAATCGGCGCGCGGATTTCGTCCCATATCGTGCGGCGCTTCGGCTCCGATCTGCCCGACGGTCATCTGACGCTGAAGCTGCGCGGCGCGGCGGGACAGTCTCTGGCGGCGTGGGGCATGACTGGTCTGCGCATCGAACTGGACGGCGAGGCCAACGACTACGTCGGCAAGGGGCTGTCGGGTGCCGAAGTCATTGTGCGGCCGACGTCATGGGCCGCCGGCGAGGCCCTGATCGGCAACACCTGTCTTTACGGGGCCACGTCAGGCGTCCTGTTTGCGGCAGGCGCGGCCGGCGAGCGGTTTGCCGTACGCAACTCTGGCGCTTTGGCGGTCGTCGAAGGTTGTGGTGCCCACGGCTGCGAATACATGACCGGCGGCACGGTGGTCATCCTCGGCTCAACCGGTTGGAATTTCGGCGCCGGCATGTCGGGTGGCGAGGCCTTCGTGCTCGATCCCGATGGTGCCGCATCCTTGCGTTTCAATTCGGGCTCGGTCTTGGGCGGCCCGGTCATCGGCGAGGCAGCAGTCCGGTTGTGGGCGCTGATCACCCGTCATTCGGCGGAAACTGGCTCCCCACTTGCCCGGCGACTCCTTGATTTCGGGCCTGACACCGTCGCCCGGTTTCGCCATGTTCTGCCAAAGCCCGATCAGCCCCAACCTGGCTTTGCGGTAAAATACGGCTAGGGAGCGACAACTTGCCGTTCGCCTGACAGCAACGCCACCCCGTCCTGCCAGGATTTCTCTTCGGAGGCGCCCCAGCCTTTGCAGCGCCTGACGGAGACGATCTGTCGCTGGACTGCCCCCCACCGCCAAGCATTTCCTCGATAACCGCCGGGTCCCTGTAACCTGGGAGATAACCCGGACATTGCCGCGACTTTGCCGAACCCGGAGACAGTCGGGCTGTCTCTGATCGCGGGATATTGCCCGCAACATATCTAGCCGGCGAGCGTAGGCCCTGGATTGGTGATCGGGCGGCGGGTGACTGACGCCATCCGCGGCAACCCAGACTGATTGTTGCAATTCGAGATGACGTCAGCCAAGAATGACAGCGCTGTCATAACAACGCGACGTCTGACGGATCCACCTGCGGGTGCTCCAGTGCCTTGAGGGAAGACAATGACCGAAACCGCTCCGCAGTCTGCACGGGTCGCCCAGGGAACCGGCGCGGCCTTCGCCTATGTCACCACCCTGTTTTTCGCCTGGGGCTTTGCGACTTCCCTTATCGACCCCCTGATGGCCGCGACCCAGCGGGTCTTCGAGCTGACCTATACGGAGACGACCCTGGCCGCCTCTGCCTGGTTCATTGCCTATGGGGTTGTCTCGGTGCCGGCTGCAGGAGTGCTATCAAGGCTGGGCTACAGCCGCGCGGTCATCGCTGCATTGGCGACCATTGTGGCCGGTTGCCTGATCGTTCCGGTGGCCACCATCCTCGACTGGTATCCCGGCGTGTTGCTGGCGTTGTTCGTCATCGCCTCTGGCGTCACCCTGCTGCAGGTGGCCGCCAACCCCCTGGTCGCGGGCCTGGGGACTGCGACGGGGTCGCACGCCCGGCTTAACTTCTCCCAGTTCTTCAACTCGCTCGGCACCACACTCGGGCCGTTCCTCGGATCGTCCGTGTTGCTCACCGGCGGCGTGTTTGCGGCCGGTGCCGTGGTCACTGAGGTCACCCGTGCGGAATCCCTGCGCAGCATCGACTTCGCCTTCCTCGCCATGGGCGGCTTCTTCGCGCTCATCGCCGTTTTCATCTTCACAGCGCGCAGGAAGATCGACGCCGCCGCGGCCGGATCCAAAGTCGAGATATCCTCGCCGCTCAAGGCCTTCGGCTCGAAATGGGCCCTGTTCGGCGCGGCCGCCATCTTCCTCTATGTCGGATCTGAAGTGACGATCGGTGCCCTGCTGACCAATTTCCTCAACAGTCCCAATATTCTCGACGTTCCGCTCGAGCAGGCTGGAAAAATGGTCAGCTTCTACTGGGGTGGGGCCATGGTGGGGCGGCTGATCGGCAGTGCGCTACTGACCCGCATCAAGCCCGGTGTTCTTCTGGCGATATGCACCGTCATGGCCGGTGGTCTCTGCCTTGCCGTAACCCAGACGACCGGCGTGACCGCGGCCTATGCGGCCATCGCCATCGGCCTGTTCAACTCCATTATGTTCCCGACCATCTTCACCCTGACGCTGGAGCGGTCTTCGGCAGCTCCGTCAGCCACCTCTGGCCTTCTGTGCACAGCGATCGTGGGTGGCGCGGTCCTGCCGTGGATTGGCGGCATGGTCGCCGATGGATCGTCGACCATGAACCCCGTCTTCTATGTACCGCTGGCTGGCTATGCCCTGCTCACCGTCTTTGCGGTGGTATGTGCACGGACGTCAGCGTCGAACAGCGTCGACGCCAACGCTCCGGCACCGCACTGAATGCGTCCCCGGACCGCAGCGGGTGCTGCGGTCCGGGGACGGGACGACCCGGTCAGGCTGGCGGTTTCTGCCCGGGCTTCAACAGCTGCGTTACCATCGGAATGGTCAGCATGGTCGACCCGACCGCCATCAGGAGCAGGGCGGTGAAGGCGTCATTGGTGATTACCTGCCTGTCCAGAAGGATGTTGGCGAAAATGATCATGATCAGGGCCTTGGTCTGAAGCAGCCAGCCAATCACAGACGCCTCGCCTTTGGGCCATCTGAGGATGCGGCCGGCCAGGTGAACGCCTGCCAGCTTGCCGGTGACGGAGGCGATCAGAAGAACGCCGGCGGCCAAGAATACCGCGGTTCCGCCCACGTCCCATTGGGTCCTCAGGCCGGTGCTCAGGAAGAAGACCGGCATAATGGCCAGCAGGATATGATCCCGAAACTGATCCATCTTCGTGCGGTCGAACCAGGACTGGTCCAGCACCACGCCTGCCAGAAAGGCACCGACCATGAAATGCAGGCCTGACCAGTCGCCTGCGAAGCCGCACGCCGCCAGCCAGATGAGGCTGACGTACCAGCGGTCCGGCTCGGGAATACGCTTCATCAGCGCCCGGATCGCGATAGCCGCGACGGTGAAGCCCACGACGAAAACCGCCTGACGGCCGAGACGATCCCAGTCCAGCAGGATGAGGGCCAGGACTCCCCAGATCGCGATGTCGTCCAGGCTGGCGTAGCGCAATATCCGCTGACCCAGCGGCTGTCTCAGGATCTCCAGTTTCTCCATGAACAGCATGAGGATCGGCAGGGCGGTAACGGCACAGGCCATGCCGATGCCGAGCACCACCTGCCA
>CANMXH010000010.1 GCA_947501315.1 Caulobacteraceae bacterium
TCGGGTCAAGCCCAAGGATGACGGGCGTGGAGGCCCTATTCCAGCCCCACGTCCGCCGGGGTGGCCGGCGGGGTGGTGATGTTCTGGCGGATACGACGGGCGGCGTGTTCGCAACGGCCCGGCAGGCCGAAGAACAGTCCGAAGGCCTGACTGCGTACGACCTCATCCTGATCCACAAGGGGCGTCCATCTGGCGGTGGCCTCGGCGGCGGCGGCGGCGGCGGCGGCACGGCTGGCCGGTGTCTGGCGCGGCTCGGCGGCACTGAGGGCCGCACGGAAATCCGCCGCCTCCAGCCGGCCCAGACGGATGATGTCCAGATCCAGCGGATCGCGGTTGGTCAGGGTTTCGCCGAGCGCGACGTGGCCGTTCACCAGCGCCTCGCACCAGGCCACCAGCGGATAGTCGCTCTCCGGCGCGCCCCGCGGCATCGGGTTGGCATAGGCCACGGCCTCGCGGAAGCGTTGGGATTCAACAATTTCGTCGCGGGGGGCCGTCGAAATCACGCCGGCGTCCTGGGGCGACGGGGTCTGGTTGGCGATGACGAGGGCGGAGACGAGGCTGAGGAACATGAAGGGATCCGGGGTCGCGCAACAGGAAGGTCAGGCCGAAAGGCTTGGACAGGGCCGATGGTTTTTCTGCGGCAGCCTGTCTGGCAACAAAAAGGGCGGCGGACCCGAAGATCCGCCGCCCCAGATGGTCTCTGGTATCAGGCCTTAGAAGTTGGCGGTGACACCGAAGAAGAAGTAACGGCCCAGCGAGTCATAGACCTGCGGGTAGGTGTTACCGTTGCCGGTCGTGCCCACGCTGTAGGACAGTTGCGGGTTGTCATCGAGCACGTTGTTGACACCGGCGCGGAGGGTGACGGTATCCATCACCTGCCAGGTTGCCGCCAGGTCGAGGTAGTTTTCCGCATCGAAGTAACGATCGAGGCGGGTGCCACCGTTGTTCAGCGTGCCGGTGGTGGCGTTCAGGACGGCGAGTTCAACTTCGCCGTAGTGACGCCAGGTCGCCGACAGGTCCATGTCCCACGGGGTGAGCCAGGTGGCGCGGGCGCGGTGACGGTACTCCGGGTTCGGCGTGCCGCACTGGTTCGCGAAGAAGCCGGCGCAGTCATAGACCGAAGACGCCGTGCCCAGGCCCGTGTCCGTGATGAGCTCGTTCAGCAGGGTGCCCACGAAGGACAGCTGCACCGAACCCAGGTTGGCAACGCCCAGGTCTTCCCAGTCGAAGGCATAGTTGGCGTTGAAGTCGATACCCGTGGTCGCGAGACCACCGATGTTGTTGTTCAGATCCTGAACCACACCGGTGCCGACCCAGAGCTGGCCACCCGCGTTACGGGTGATCCGACCGCAGGCCGCGGCATCGTTCTGGCCGTAGCAGAGGTTCAGGGTGTTCAACGCGCCGACCGACGAGACCAGGCCGTCGACCTGGATATCGAAATAGTCGACCGAGAGGTTGAAGCCCGGAACGAAGCTGGGCGTCCAGACCACACCATAGGTGTAGGTGTCGGCTTCTTCGGGGTTCAGGTCCGGGTTACCGCCGCCCAGCAGGTTGTACTGGCCCGCCGGGCTGTCGAGGGCACCGCTGGTCGACTGACCGGAAGTGACCTGGTGACGGGCCGTACCGATGCAGTTGGCAGCAACGGCACCGGTGGTGGCGTCGCAGGGGTCGCGATCGGCGTCGAACAGACCGAAGCCCTGGGCTGCGAACAGTTCGATGACGTTCGGGGCCCGCACAGCGCGCGAGTAGCTGGCGCGGAAGCGGATGTCCTCGATCGGGGCATAGTCAGCGCCGACCTTGTAGGTGTCGGTGCCGAGGTTTTCGTACTCCGAACGACGGTAGGCGGCGTCGATCGAGGCCGAATAGGCCCAGGGCTGATCGTCGGCCAGCGGGATCTGGATTTCACCGAAGACTTCGGAGACGTCCGCATCACCCGTCACACCGATCGTCGGGCCGCCCTGACCGGCACCGTCGCCGGTGGCGAAGGCGTTGTCGGTCGTGGAGCCGAGGTAGTCGCGACGATATTCGGCACCGAACGCCACCTGAATGGTGTTCGAGGAGGTCGGCAGGGACCAGCCCGTGTCACCCGTCACAGCGGCGGTCACGACCTGTTGGGTCGTTTCACCGGTCTGGATCAGCGGGATCTGCACATAGTTCAGCGCAGCCTGCGTCACGCCACCGACGATGAAGATGTCGTAGGGCACGCAGGTGGGGTCCGTGCCGTTGACGACCGAACGGCAGGTCGGGACGCCGCCGACGCTGACGACGTCAAGGGCGCGGCCGAGGCGGGTGGTCGAGAAGTCGTTCAGATAGACGCGCGACATGTTCACGCGCGAGAACTGCGCGGCCACGTCATAGTTCCAGCCCTCGGTGAGCTCACCACGGATGCCGACGACACCACGGTAGGATTCGTAGCCGAGCGTGTCCTGACGACCGCCGCCTTCGACGTTCCGGCGACCGATGTACAGGGTCCGGCGGTTGCCGGCCGTGACGTCAGCAGCCGAACAGCCAATTGCAGTGCGCTGTGAGGCGCTGAGCAGCGGGTTGTCGCAGTTGATGTCGGGGGTGCTGAAGAAGTTGCCCGACGGGGCGATCTGGGCGACCGACTTGTAGTCCGAGAACATCAGCTGGGCGAAGACTTCCGCCTTGTCGCTGACCTCATAGCGACCGAAGGCGCCCATGGTGTAGCGCTCGTCAGGACGCTGATAGTAGTTCAGCGGGCCGAAGTTGTAGTTGCCGGTGTTGGAGTCGAACGGAACGAAGGTCCGGCCGGTGCCCAGGGTGAAGTTGAAGGTTCCGAAGTCCGTGAAACGGCCCGGGAAGGAGGTGCCGGAACCGCCGCAGGAATAGGTCGCCGGGCCCGTGGCCGAGTTCGGCGCGCCGAGAGCACAGGCCGAATAGTCGCGGTCGCCCTGCAGGATCGGGTTGTTGTTCCGGTAGCCGGCATAGGCCATCAGGTTACCGCGGCCGTCGGGCGCCGAGACGCCGAGGGTCACGTTAAGCGAGCGGCTTTCACCGTCGGAGACATTGTCGTCCGGCAGGCGGAACTGGGCAGCGTTGGTCGTGCCACGGCGAGCGATTTCAGCGCGCAGGTTGCCGACGCCGTCATAGTCGTTGTTGTGCTGATAGAAGCCGTACTGGGCGTCGACCTGCAGACCTTCGAAGTCCTTCTTCATGATAAAGTTGACGACGCCGGCGACAGCGTCCGAACCGTAGACGGCGGAGGCGCCGCCGGTCAGGACTTCAACGCGCTCGACCAGTTGTTCCGGAATCTGGTTAAGGTCGGCCGCGTCGTCGTTCGGCGAGCCGTAGCCCATACGACGACCGTCGATCAGCACCAGGGTGCGCGACGAGCCGAGGTTACGCAGCGACACCGTGGCCGTGCCCGACGCGCCGTTGGCGACCGTCGAGTTCTGGGAGGCGAAGGCTTGCGGCAGTTGCGAGATCAGGTCCTCGACCCGGGTCACGCCCGCTACGTCGATGTCCTCGCCCGTGACCTGGGTCACCGGGCTGGTCGTGACCAGGTTGGCCTGCGGGATGCGCGAACCGGTGACGACGACGTCGTCGAGGTCCTGCGCCGGTGCGTCCTGGGCCATGGCGGGAGCCGCGAAGGCGAGAGCGGCGAAGCCGCCGATCATGGTCGTCGTCAGCAGCCTGTTGCGCGTTTTTTGGGTTCTCAAGGTCGTCTCCTGATGTTCGACGCGGTCTGTAGAAAGACGCGTCGCGGACTTAGAAATGGAATATTCCCTTCCCCCCGCGGACGGAATCCGACCGCAGTTGCGTAAGGGTATGCTCCGCCAGCCGTTAACCGCCAGCCAAATTACCTGAGTGTAATGCTGTCGCAGCGGGACTGTCGTATTTAAGCCACGATACGGACACCCGGGCGGTTGCCGGCACGGGAGGTTGACCGTCGGGGCGTCTTGTCCGACTGAAGTCCCTCAAGCCAAGGCAGTCTTTATCGAGGTTGAACCGATGTCACTGATTTCCGGCCTGGCTGCGCTGGCAGCCGCTTCGACCCTCTCGACCCAGGCGACACCGCCGCAGGAGCGCCCGGAAACCCTGGCGCGGCTGATGGCCTGCCGCGGAATTGCCGAGAACACCGCGCGGCTGGCCTGTTTCGACACCGCGGCCGGGGCATTGGACACGGCCGAACGCCAGGGCGACCTGGTGGTGATCGACCGCGCCGGGGTCGCCGAGACCCGCCGTCAGCTGTTCGGGTTTGAAATGCCCTCCCTGCCCCGGCTGTTCGGCCCGGAGGGTGCCGTCGAACTCGAATCCATCGACTCGACCCTTCAGAGCGCCTCGTCCGTCGGGGAAGGCCGCTGGGTCTTCCGCCTCGCGGACGGCAGCGAATGGCGGCAGATAGACTCGGAACGCGTCCGCTTCCGCAACAGCCCCGGACAGCCCGTCCGCGTCCGCAAGGGCGCGCTCAGCAGCTTCCTGCTGACGGTCGACGGCAGCAGGGCAGTCCGGGTGCGGCGGCAGTAGTAATGACCCTTCACACCCTCTCGCCGACCGTGTCGGTCTCGCCCCAGCTTTCCCCGGACGCCATGCCGGCGCTGGCCGCGGCCGGATTCGGCCGGATCATCAGCAATCGCCCGGACGGCGAAGAGCCCGGCCAGCCCCCGGCTGCGGTCATGGAAGCGGCTGCCCGGGATGCCGGCCTGGCCTTTGCCTGGATACCGGTATCCGGCCTGCCCGGGCCCGATCAGGTCGCGGCGGTGGCGGCCTTGCTGGCCGACGACGTGCCGACGGTGATGTTCTGCCGGTCCGGCATGCGTTCGGCTTCGGCCTGGGCGATGTCCGAGCGCCTCAAGGGGGTGGCTGCAGAGGAATTGCGCGCCGCGGCCGCCGACGCGGGCTACGACCTCACACGGGTTCCGCTCTAGCGACCCGGAAGCCGGATCGGGCTAGCGCAGGACTGCCACGCGCGCCGCGTAGGGAACCGGTTCCGGCGTGCAGGACGCCACAGCGAGGTGCATCGCCATGAGACACAGGAAGGTGGCCGCGATGGTCTGGAGCCGATTTGAGACAGCCAGGGCGATGGAAACAGCCACTTCGGGCACTCCGCAGAAGGTTTGCAGGGTCCGGACGCAAGGGACGGGCCGCACCCGATGATCCCGTTCGTGCCCATGCCGGCCTTCGAATACGGGCGGACGGACGCCGTCTCACCGCTGATCCGCCGGGTGATCGCCAACAATCCCGGACCCTTCACCTTCACGGGCACGGGGACCTATATCGTGGGTCGTGCCGGGGTCGGGGCGGGTGTGGCGGTGATCGACCCGGGTCCGCTGGATGAGGCCCATCTGGCGGCCCTGCTCCGCGCGGTCGAAGGCCAGACGGTCAGCCATGTGCTGGTCACCCACACCCACCGGGACCACGCGCCCCTCGCCCGGCCCTTCGCCGCCGCCGTCGGCGCGCCGATCCTGGCCGCTCCCCCCGCGCGGACCGTCCATGTCGCGGCGTCGCTGGACGAGGAGGATGACGAGACCTTTCACCCCGACATCTTTCTGACCGGCGGCGAACGTCTGGCGGGCGACGGCTGGACGATCGAGGCCATGGCCACGCCCGGCCACGCGTCCAATCACCTGGCCTTTGTCCTGCTGGAAGAGAACGCCCTGTTCAGCGGCGACCACGTGATGGGCTGGTCCACGACCATCGTGGCCCCGCCGGACGGCGACATGGTCGCCTATATGGCCAGCCTCGACGCAGTGATGGCCCGCGACTTCGCGACCCTCTGGCCGACGCACGGTGCCCCGATCACCGAACCCGGGCCGTTTCTGGCCGCCTACAAGGCGCACCGGCTGGCCCGGGAGGCGCAGGTCCTTGCCCGGCTGGCGGCCGGGGACCGGCGGATCACCGACATGGTTCCGGTCCTCTATGCGGCAGTAGATTCACGGCTGTGGCCGGCGGCCAGCCTGTCGGTCTGGGCTCATCTGATCGCGCTGGAACGGGCCGGGATCGCACGGGCGACGCCGGAGCCGACCCTGGATGCCGACTGGGCCCTGACCTGAGCCTCAACCGGCGGCGCGCAGGGTTTCACTGATGGCGGTGGCCATGCGGCAGGCCTCGCCGCCGTGGGGCCGGTGGTCGCGGGCGGCCACGCGGATGTCGGTGCGTCCGGGGCGGATGCGGATCACGGCGTCGTGGTCGAAGCCGAACCAGAAGCCTTCCCGGCTGCCGTCGGCCCGGGCCACCCCTGCACCGCGCAGGGTGAAGCCGGCCTGTTCGAGCGCGTAGATGGCCGCTGTGGGCGCGATCTGGCGCATGACCGGCAGGGCACCGGGACAGGCCTCGGCACCCACGACGGGTCCGGGTCCCTGCCCGCCACGCTCGTCGCCGAGATCGCCGAATCCCGGAACCTCGGCCAGGTTGGTGCTGACATTCTCGACCGGGCCGGCCGCCAGACGGCCCTTCTGCCAGATGAAGCCGCCGAGGGTCGCGCCGGCGATCAGCCCGGCCGCAGTCGCCAAAAGTCCCAGCTTGCGGAAATTGCCGAACGCCAGAACGAGGCCGGCGAGGGCTGCGGCCGCGCCGACGAAGGAGAGGAACCAGCCGACCTGCAGCGTCAGCAGGTCATAGCCGATCCCGACCGGCCAGGCCCCGAGCCGCGTCCCGAGGGCTGCGACCAGCACCAGAACCGGCGCGGCGACGGACAGCGCCGCCAGCGCCTGGACCCGACCGGCTCCGGGCGTGCGGCGAGACATCCGCTCAGGCCGCCGCCGTCGGCAGGCGGTAGTCCTTCAACCGTTCGCGCAGCAGCTTCTTGTCGATCTTGCCCGTGGCACCCAGAGGGATGTCATCCACGAACACCACATCGTCGGGCATCCACCATTTGGCGATCTTGCCCTGCAGGAAGTCGAGATGCTCCTGCTTGTTCTGGGCCTCGCCGGACTTCAGCTTGACGATCAGGACGGGTCGTTCATCCCATTTCGGATGGGCGGCACCAATGACGGCGGCCAGTTCGACGCGGGGGTGGCCGACGGCGATGTTCTCGATCTCGATCGAGCTGATCCACTCACCCCCGGACTTGATCACATCCTTGGCGCGGTCGGTGATCTGCATGAAGCCATGCTCGTCGATGGTCGAGACGTCCCCGGTGTCGAAGAAGCCCTCGTGGTCGAGGATGTCGCCACCCTCGCCCTTGAAATAGGCCCCCGAAATGGTGGGGCCCTTGATCATCAGCCGGCCATAGGTCGTGCCGTCGTGGGGCATCTCCTGCCCGGCATAGTTCTTCAGCTTCAGCTCGACGCCGAGCGGCGGCATGCCCTGTTTGACCCGCCACTTCATGCTCTCGTCGTAAGGCAGGGCGGCCAGTTCGGGCGGCAGGATCGAGATGGTGCCGATCGGCGAGGTCTCGGTCATGCCCCACCCCTGGATCACCTCGACATCGAACTCGTCGTGGAAGGCCCGGATAAGGCTTTCGGGGACGGCCGAGCCGCCGATCATGACGCGCTTGACCGTCGGAATGGTCAGGTTGTTCTCGCGCAGATGGGTCAGCAGCATCTGCCAGACGGTCGGAACGGCGGCGGAGAAGGTCACACCCTCAGACACGATCAGCTCATAGATGGCGGCCCCGTCCATGCGCGCGCCCGGCATGACCAGCTTGGCACCCGACGCCGGGCCGGCGAAGGCGATCCCCCAGGCGTTGGCGTGGAACATCGGCACTACCGGCAGGATCACCTCTTTCGGCGACGGCCCGAGCACGGTCGACTGCATACCCAGCAGCGTATGGATGAAGTTCGACCGGTGCGAATACAGCACCCCCTTGGGGTTGCCGGTCGTGCCGGAGGTGTAGCAGAGGCCGCAGGCCGTCTTTTCGTCGAAGTCGCCCCAGACCCCGTCTTCCGACGCCGACCCCAGCAGGGCCTCATAGCATTCAGCGCCCGGCAGTTTGGTCGCCGGCATGCTCAGTTCGTCGGTCATGACCACCACCCGCTTTACCGTGGGGCAGTGCGGCAGGATGGCCTCCAGCAGCGGGATGAAGGTCTGGTCGACGAAGATGATTTTGTCTTCGGCGTGGTTGACGATGTAGATCAACTGCTCCGGGAACAGGCGCGGGTTCAGGGTGTGGCAGACGGCACCCATGCCCATGATGCCGTACCAGACCTCCATATGGCGGCTGGTATTCCAGGCCAGGGTGGCGACGCGGTCGCCGACCTTGATGTCCCAGCCCTTCAGAACACCGGTGACCCGTTTGGCCCGGGCGAAAATCTCGGCATAGGTGGTGCGGACGATCGGTCCCTCGACGGACCGGGTCACGACCTCCCGATGACCATGCCAGTTCTTCGCGTGGTCGAGGATCTTGTCGACCGTCAACGGCCAGTCCTGCATCAGTCCAAGCATTGCTATCCCTCAGGCCTGCACCTGCTTTTCGAGGCGCTTGGAGATCACGGTATCGGCGAGATGGACGATAAGCAACGTGACGTGAGGTCACCCCCGGATCCGGGGGGCTTGGCGAAACCCGGCCCGCAGCCCTAGAAGCGGTGGATGCCCATCCTCATCGCGATCACCGGCGGCTCGGGCTCCGGCAAGAGCACGCTCGCCGAAGCGCTCGTCTCGGCCCTCCCCGCCGGAACGGCGGTCCTGCTACGCGAGGATTCCTACTATCGCGATGCGGCCAGCCTGCCTGACTTTGATCCTGCGACATTCGACTTCGACGATGTGGCCGCGCGCGACCACCCGCTGATGATCCGCGACCTGACCGAGCTGAAGGCCGGGCGGGACATTGTGGCCCCGCTCTATTCCTTCATCCACCACGGACGGGAGCCGGGCGGGGAAGCGGTGCGGGCCGCCGGGGTGGTCATCGTCGAAGGCACCCATGTGCTGTGCACCCCGGGGCTGGTCGCCCTGTTCGACATCCGGGTGTTTGTGGACACGCCGGCCGACATCCGCTTCATCCGCCGCCTGCTGCGCGACCAGACCGAGCGCGGGCGCACGCCGGAGTCCGTGATCGCCCAATACCTGGCGACCGTGCGCCCGGGCCATGAGCGGCTGACCGAGCCGTCGCGGGTGAACGCCGACTTCATCGTCGCCGATGCGACGGCTGCCGTGCGACTGGAGGACCCGCAGGCCGTGGTCCGGCTGGCCGCCCCGGTGCTGGCCCATCCCCTGCTCGCGCCGCTCATCAGGGCTTGAGGTCGCGGGCAGGATTCTTCCCGGCCCTTGACCCGCGGCGAGCTTACACCCCAACGTGTGGCGTCCTCGCGAGCAATCCATCCCATGCAAGCACCCGGCGTCGCACCCGCGCTTCCCCTCGACCCCAAACGCAAGGCGATCCTGCGACATGCCCGCAAGACCTTCGTCCGCGAGGGCTATGCGGCGACCCGGATAGAGCCGATCGCGCGCGGAGCCGGGGTTTCGACGGCGACCCTCTATGCCCTGTTCGAAGGCAAGGCCCAGCTGTTCGCGGCCGTAATCCGCGACGCGGCCGAGGACTTTGCGCTGCAGATGGCCCGGCTCGGAGCCATCGAGGGCGATGCCCGTCAGCAGCTGACCAGCTTCGCCGCAGCCTATGCCGAGTTCATGAGCGACCCCTTCGTCCGCTCTGTCTTCCGTCTCGTGATGGCCGAGCGCCCCCGCTTCCAGGCTGTCGCCATCCAGTTCTTTGAGGACGGCCGGAAGGCATTCGGCGCGACCCTGATCTCCATCCTGATCGCCCAGTCCAGGGCGGGGGCCCTTAAACCGATTGACCACCCATCATGGGCCGCAGGCAATCTGATGGGGATGATCGAGCACCCGGTCTTCTTCGTGCCCCTGGTCACCGGCGATGAGGTCAAGGTCCGGCGCACCGTTGCCGAGATTGTCGAGGACGCCGTCGCCACCTTCCTCGCCCGCTACGGAGCCTGACGGCCCGGGGCCGGATCAGGGCCAGAGACGCGTTTTCGTCCAGTCCGCGTCCGCGCGGTCGAACCTGAGCCGGTCGTGCAGGCGGAACGGCCGGTCGCGCCAGAATTCCACGCTGTCAGGCACGACGCGCCAGCCGGTCCAGTGCTCCGGCCGGGGCACGTCCTGACCGTCGAACCGGGCGGACTCGCGCGCCACGGCGGCTTCCAGTGCCGCCCGGCTGTCGAGCGGCCGCGACTGGTCCGAGGCCCAGGCCCCGATCCGGCTCTCGCGGGCGCGGCTGGAGAAATAGGCGTCGGCCTCGGCGACGGTGACCGGCTCGACGGAGCCGCGCACCCGCACCTGACGCCTCAGCGACTTCCAGTGGAACAACAGGGCCACGCGGGGATGCCCCGCCAGTTCCAGCCCCTTGGCGCTCTCGCGGTTGGAATAGAAGGTGAAACCCCCGGTATCGACGTCCTTGAGCAGCACCATCCGGTTGTCGGGCGTGCCCGCCGCATCCACGGTCGACAGGGCCATGGCGTTGGGGTCGTTGGGCTCGGTCCGTGTCGCGTCGCCCAGCCACTCAACAAACAGGCCGATCGGCTCGGCCCGGTCAAAGATCGTCTCGTCGCCATTGGCGGCGAGGGCAGCGGCATAGTGCTCCGCATATTCCTCACGGGTCGGGCTGGGCGGGATCACGGATGCGGTCATGGATTGCAGATAGACCCTTGCGGCCCTGCTGGGGAGAGGCTTCGCAGTTAACCGGGCCTTGACCATCTCAGGAGTCTTAGTGCGCCTATGCGCGCACGATCGCACCCTGAAGTCGTCTCGACCCGCGAGGCCTATGCCCTGCTTGGCCTGACCGGCCCGGTGGAGGGCGAGGCGCTGACCGCCGCGTTCCGGATCGCCATCAAGGCGGCGCGGCCAGAGGCCGCAGGTGGAAGCGAGGCGCGGTTTCGCAAGACGATTGCGGCCTGGCGGCTGATCCAGCGGCAGGCCACACCCCTGGCGCTGGCGGCTCCCGCGACGCCGCCGCCGGCCGCGCCGGTGCTGGCCATCAGCCCGCTTGATGCCTTGAACGGCGGCGTGGCCGAGGTTCGGCTGGGCGGGCGGACCCTGCGCGTCCGGGTCCCGGCGGGTCTGCGCACGGCGGAGCATCTCCGGCTGAGGGCGGCGGGCGAGGATGGAGCGGATCTGTATCTGCCGGTTCTGGTGCGTGGCGCGCATGGGCTGAGCGCCATGGGTGACGACCTCTACATGACCTGGCCCGTGGCCCCTCGCCTGCTCGCAGACGGCGGACGGCTGGAGGTCGGGACCCACGCCGGGCCGCGCTCGGCCTGGCTGGTGGCCGGGCATCAGCCGCTGCGGCTCCGGCTCAAGGGGCTGGGCCTGCCCGCCCGGGGATCGCGTCCGCAGGGGCATCTGTTCGTGACGCTGGAGCCGACCGAGGACGCGCCTTCGGCGGCGGAGGACATGCTGATCCGCTTCACACGCGTCTGGACGCCGGACCGGCTGGCGGCTTAGGTCGTCCCATGTCCCACAACACCCTCGGCCATCTGTTTCGCGTGACCACCTGGGGCGAGAGCCACGGGCCGGCGATCGGCTGTGTCATCGATGGCTGCCCGCCGCTGATCCCCCTGACGGAGGCGGACCTGCAGCCGTGGCTGGACCGGCGCAAGCCGGGCGGCAGCCGCTTTGTCACCCAGCGGCAGGAGAGCGACACGGCGCGCATCCTGTCGGGCGTGTTCGACGACGGCCACGGCCCGGTCACCACCGGCGCGCCGATCGCCATCCAGATCGAGAACGAGGACGCCCGGTCGAAGGACTATGGCGAGATCGCCCGTGCCTTCCGGCCCGGCCATGCGGACTACACCTACCAGGCCAAATACGGGGTGCGCGATCATCGGGGCGGCGGCCGGTCATCGGCGCGCGAGACGGCGATGCGGGTGGCGGCGGGGGCGGTGGCGCGCAAGGTGCTGGGCGACGGCGTCTCGATCCGGGCGGGAGTGATCCAGCTGGGACCGCACCGGATCGCGCCCGAGGCTGTGGATTTCGACGCGGTGTACGACAACGCCCTGTTCGCGGCCTCGGCGGCGGTGGTGCCGGGGTGGGAGGCCTATCTGGACGGCGTGCGCAAGGCGGGGTCGTCGATCGGCGCCGTGGTGGCGCTGGAGGTCACGGGCCTGCCCGCCGGCTGGGGTTCACCGCTCTATGGCAAGCTGGACGCCGAACTGGCGGCGGCGATGATGTCGATCAATGCGGTCAAGGGCGTCGACATCGGCGCGGGCTTCGACGCGGCTGAGCTGACGGGTGAAGAGAACGCCGACGCCATGCGGCTGGGCGAGGACGGGCGGCCGGTCTTCCTGTCCAACCATGCGGGCGGGGTGCTGGGCGGCATATCGACGGGTCAGCCGCTGACGGCGCGGGTGGCCTTCAAGCCGACCTCCTCCATCCTGACGCCAGGCCAGTCCATCACGCGCGACGGGGCCGAGACCGAGGTGCGGACCAAGGGGCGGCATGACCCCTGCGTGGCCTTGCGCGGTGTACCGGTGGTCGAGGCGATGGCGGCCTGTGTTTTGGCGGATGCAATGCTCAGGCACAGGGCGCAGGTGGGTTGAGCGTCAGCATCAAATCGTATATACGATGAACGTTCTCTTCGATCCGGCCAAGGACACGGTGAACATCGAGAAGCACGGGATATCCTTGTCTCGCGCCAATGATTTCGAGCTGATCGCCGTCTTCGATGATGACCGCCGGGACTACGGAGAACTTCGGCGTCGTGCCTATGGCCTGATCGACGGCAAGACCTACTATCTGGCCTATGCGGTGCGGGATGGCCGCATCCGGGCCATCAGCCTTCGCCGCGCCCATGCCAAGGAGTTCAGACGCCATGTCAGATGAAGCTCGCCTCGACGACAACCCGGATTGGACCGAGGCCGATTTCGCGAGAGCCAAGGGGCCCGAAACGCTTTCGACCGAAGAGTTGGCAGCGTTTCCGCGCACCCGCGTTCGCAGCGTTCAGAAAGCCCCGACCAAACGCCCCATCTCGCTGCGCGTTGATGCTGATATTCTGGATTCCTTCCGCGCCACCGGTCCGGGCTGGCAGGTCAGGATGAACGACGCCTTGCGCAAGGCCATGCCGCGCAACTGATCTCTTTCCGCCACTGAGACTGTTGCCTATATAGCCGCCAGCGAGGTTCCTAACCCTCGGAGTCCCGGGAGCATCCCCATGATCGACGTTCGACCCTTCAACACCCTCGGCGGCGCCAACCACGGCTGGCTGAACGCCAGACATCATTTCTCCTTCGCCAACTACTACGACCCCGCCCGGATGAGCTGGGGCCGGCTGCGCGTCTGGAACGACGACGAGATCGCCGCCCGGTCAGGCTTTCCGCCCCACCCCCACGCCGACATGGAGATCATCACCTATGTCCGCACCGGGGCCATCACCCATGAGGATTCCATGGGCAACAAGGGCCGCACCGGAGCCGGCGATGTCCAGGTGATGAGCGCGGGCACGGGGGTGCGGCACTCGGAGTTCAATCTCGAGGACGAGATGACGACGCTGTTCCAGATCTGGATCGAGGCCGACAAGCGCGGTGCGACGCCCAGCTGGGGTGCGAAGGAGTTTCCGAAGAGCGACCGGACCGGCAAATTTTCGGTGCTGGCCTCGGGCGATCCGACCGATGACGCCCTGACCATCAACGCCGACGCCAAGGTGCTGGGCGCGACGCTTAAGGCGGGCGAGAGCCTGACCTACAGCCTGGCCGAGGGGCGTCGGGCCTATCTGGTGCCGGCGGTGGGGGCGGTCGAGGTCAACGGTACGGCCCTGAACGCCCGCGACGGCGCAGCCATCAAGGATGAGGCCGGGATCACGATCACGGCGAAGGCCGATGCCGAACTGGTGATGGTGGATTCGCTCTGACCTTAACGATCGTCACCCTCGGGCTTGACCCGAGGGCCAGATTGTCCGGCGCGCGGTGGATGGGCCGGCCCGGCGACCTCAGGGCCCATGGACGCCTCCCAGACCGCCGCCGCCTCCGATCCTCGGGTCAAGCCCGAGGATGACGGGGAAGGGAGATCGAAAACGAAAAACCCCGCCCGGATCGCTCCGGGCGGGGTTCTTTCTGTCTGATTCAGACCATCAGTGCGTGGCGACCGCCGCGCCCGGGTCCTGGGCCGGCTGGGCGGCGGGCAGAGGGTCGGCGGCCTCATCCCATTCGACCGGGGTCAGTTCGCCGGTCAGGGCCCATTTCAGGGCCTCGTCCGCGGTCTTGATCGGGATGATCTCCAGCCCGCCCTTCACATTGTCGGGCACGTCGGCGAGGTCCTTCTCGTTCTCCTCGGGGATCAGCACCGTCTTGATGCCCGAGCGGAGGGCCGCCAGCAGCTTCTCCTTCAGGCCGCCGATGGCGGTGACCCGGCCGCGCAGGGTGATCTCGCCAGTCATGGCGATGTCCTTGCGGATCGGAATGCCCGTCAGGACCGAGACCATGGCGACCGTCATGGCCACCCCGGCGGAGGGGCCGTCCTTGGGCGTGGCGCCGTCGGGGACGTGGACGTGGATGTCAGTCTTCTCGAACATCGGCGGCTTGACGCCGATGCTGAGCGAGCGGGCCCGGACATAGGAGGCGGCGGCGGAGATGGACTCCTTCATCACCTCCTTGAGGTTGCCGGTCACGGTCATGCGGCCGCGGCCCGGCATCTTGATCGCCTCGATGGTCAGAATCTCGCCGCCGAATTCGGTCCAGGCCAGGCCGGTGACGATGCCGACCTGATCCTCCTCATCGGTCTCGCCGTAGCGGTATTTCCGGACACCCGCATATTTGGCCAGTTTTTCGGCATCTATGGCGATCGACAGCGTCTTTTCGCGCGCCATTTCCCGCACCGCCTTGCGTGCCAGGCCGCCCAGGGCGCGTTCCAGCGAACGCACACCGGCTTCGCGGGTGTAGTAGCGGATCAGGTCGCGGACCATCTCTTCCGGCACAACGAATTCCGCCGGCTTGAGGCCGTTCTCGGCCGTCACCTTGGGCAGGACGTGGCGCAGGGCGATCTGGACCTTCTCGTCCTCGGTGTAGCCGCTGACCCGGATGATCTCCATGCGATCCAGCAGGGGCTGGGGCATGTTCAGCGTATTGGCCGTGGTGACGAACATGACGTTCGACAGATCGTAATCGACCTCCAGATAGTGGTCGCCGAAGGCATTGTTCTGCGCCGGATCCAGCACCTCGAGCAGGGCCGAGGACGGGTCCCCGCGCCAGTCGGCACCCAGTTTGTCGATCTCGTCCAGCAGGATGAAGGCATTGGTGGTCTTCACCTTCTTCATCGACTGGATGATCTTGCCCGGCATGGAGCCGATATAGGTCCGGCGGTGGCCGCGGATCTCGGCCTCATCGCGCACACCGCCCAGGGACATGCGGATGTATTCCCGGCCCGTGGCCTTGGCGATCGACTTGGCCAGCGAGGTCTTGCCGACGCCCGGAGGGCCGACGAGGCACAGGATCGGCCCCTTGAGCGTATTGGTGCGGGCCTGGACCGCCAGATATTCGATGATCCGTTCCTTGACCTTCTCGAGACCGTAGTGGTCCTCCTCGAGGATAGCCTCGGCCTTGTTGAGATCGATGGCCTTCGACTTGGCCTTGCCCCAGGGAATCGACAGCAGCCAGTCGAGGTAGTTGCGCACCACCGTCGATTCCGCCGACATCGGGCTCATATTGCGCAGCTTCCTGACCTCGGCCTCGGCCTTGGTCCGGGCTTCCCTGGACAGGCGCGTCTTCCGGATGCGCTTCTCCAGCTCCATGATCTCGTCACGGCTGTCGTCGGTCTCGCCCAGCTCGCGCTGGATCGCCTTCATCTGCTCGTTCAGATAATATTCGCGCTGGGTCTTCTCCATCTGGCGCTTCACGCGCGAGCGGATCTTCTTCTCGACCTGGAGGACGGAGATTTCCCCCTCCATCAGGCCGTAGACCTTCTCCAGCCGTTCCGGCACGGCGATGGTCTCCAGCAGGCCCTGCTTGTCGCCGATCTTGACCGACAGATGCGCGGCCACGCTGTCGGCCAGCCTGGACGGATCGGTGATCTGGGGGATGGAGCTGAGGGCCTCGGGCGGCACCTTCTTGTTCAGTTTCACATAGTTTTCGAACTGCTCGATGACGGCGCGCAACAGGGCTTCCGACTGGTCAGGTTCGCCCGGTTCATCGGCGATCTCGACGGCCTCGGCCTCGAAATAGTCGGTGCGGTCGGTGAATTTGGTCAGGCGCGCGCGGCTCTTGCCCTCGACCAGCACCTTGACGGTGCCGTCCGGCAGTTTGAGCAGTTGCAGAACCGTCGCCAGCACGCCGATCGGATAGATGGCGTCGGCCGCAGGGTCGTCATCGACGCTGTTCTTCTGGGTGGCCAGCAGGATCTGCTTTTCGCCCTTCATGATCTCATCAAGCGCCTTGACCGACTTTTCGCGGCCGACGAACAGCGGAACGACCATATGCGGAAAGACGACAATGTCTCTCAGCGGCAGGACGGGCAGGGTTCGGGTCGAAATGGGGGTCTCGGACATGATGCAACTCTCACAGGGTCCTCGTTGATCTCGGACCCGCCGCGGCGGCGTGCGGAGCGCCTGCGCCCCACCGTTTCGACTCGGCCCGCCGTTCGGCGGCCTACGGATGAGTATGTGGTTCAGGAACGGCGCGGTTCAAGCGTGACGGACAGTGAACGCCTTCTTCCGTCCACAGGCGGCCAGCAAAGGCAGTCAAAAAGAAGGGCGGACCCGCCGCCGGACCCGCCCTCCCCGTCTGGTTATCTGTCTGGATCAGGCCGCGCTGTCCGGGGCCGACTTCTTGGACTTGGACTCGGAATAGATCAGCAGCGGCTGTGCCTTGCCCTCGATGACCTCGGCATTGACCACCACTTCCTCGACGCCTTCGAAGGTCGGCAGTTCGAACATCGTCTCCAGCAGGATGCCTTCCAGGATGGAACGCAGGCCGCGGGCACCGGTCTTGCGGGTGATGGCCTTCCTGGCGACGGCCGTCAGGGCGTCGTCGGTGAAGGTCAGATCGACATTCTCCATCTCGAACAGCCGCTTGTACTGTTTGACCAGGGCGTTCTTGGGCTCGGTCAGGATGGTGACCAGCGCCGGTTCGTCGAGGTCTTCCAGCGTCGCCAGCACCGGCAGACGGCCGATGAACTCGGGGATCAGGCCGAAGCGCATCAGATCGTCGGGCTCGACACCCTTGAGGATGTCGCCGGTGCGGCGCTCGTCGACTTCCTTGACCTTGGCACCGAAGCCGATCGAGGCCCCGTCACCCCGCGCCATGATGACCTTCTCAAGGCCGGCGAAGGCGCCGCCGACGATGAACAGGATGTTGGCGGTGTCGACCTGCAGGAACTCCTGCTGCGGATGCTTGCGACCGCCCTGCGGCGGCACGGAGGCGACCGTGCCTTCCATGATCTTGAGCAGGGCCTGCTGCACGCCCTCGCCCGAGACGTCGCGGGTGATCGAGGGATTGTCCGACTTGCGCGAAATCTTGTCGATCTCGTCGATGTAGACGATGCCGCGCTGGGCCCGCTCGACGTTGTAGTCCGAGGCCTGGAGCAGTTTGAGAATGATGTTCTCGACGTCCTCACCGACATAACCGGCTTCGGTCAGGGTCGTGGCATCGGCCATGGTGAAGGGCACGTCGATGATACGGGCCAGGGTCTGGGCCAGCAGGGTCTTGCCCGAGCCGGTCGGCCCGATCAGCATGATGTTGGACTTGGCCAGTTCGACGTCGTTGTTCTTGGTCGCGTGGTTCAGCCGCTTGTAGTGGTTGTGGACCGCGACACTCAGAACCTTCTTGGCGTGGCTCTGGCCGATCACATAGTCGTCAAGAACCTCGCGGATCTCCTTGGGCGACGGCACGCCGTCCTTGGCCTTGGAGAAGGAAATCTTGTGCTCTTCACGGATGATATCCATGCACAGTTCGACGCACTCATCGCAGATGAACACGGTCGGCCCGGCGATGAGCTTGCGCACCTCGTGCTGGCTCTTCCCGCAGAATGAGCAGTAGAGCGTACTCTTGGCGTCGGTGCCGGCGGCTTTGGTCATCGAGGTCTTCTCACTCCCGCGGTTCACCCCGATATGGGGCTGACGCGCATCCTTCGCGTTGATTCCCTGACAATGGGCGCAAAGGTCTTCAAAAATTGACAATCACCCATACCGGGGTCCGCCACAACCCCGACCAGGCGAGACGGAAGTCCGAAACGGAGCAGGCAGTGTTGAGAGAGATCGCGGCGAATGTCTGACATGGGAAGCCCGGCCCTGATTCACCAGTCGCCGGGCAAGGAACAGGCCATCGTGGCCTTCGATTTCGACGGTACGCTGACGGTTCGCGACAGTTTCACCGGCTTCCTGCGCTGGCGGGCGGGCGGTCGCGGCTGGCTCAAGGGACTGGCGAGGCTGACGCCGGATGTCGCCGCCTATGTGGCGGACCGGGACCGCGGGCGCCTCAAGGCCGCGTCCGTGCGGGAATTTCTCAAAGGCGTGCCCCGGGTCCAGCTTGAGGCCGATGCCGAGGCCTTCGCCGGCCAGGTCTGGCCGGGCTTCATGCGCCATGACGCCCTTGCCTGCTGGCATGACTGGGGCCGCCGGGGGGCCTTCCGGGTGATCGTCACCGCCAGTCCCGAGATCACCGTGGCACCGTTCGCCCGACGCCTTGGCGCGGAGGCCCTGCTGGGCACGCCGCTGGTCTTCGACAGCGGTGACCGGGTGACGGGCGCGTTCGCCGGCCCGAACTGCCGCGGCGAGGAAAAAGTGCGACGCCTGCGGGCCGCCTTCGGGGACGATATGCCGCTGGCAGCGGCCTATGGCGACACCACGGGCGACACCGAGATGCTGGCCATGGCGGACGAGGCCGGGTTCCGGCGCTTTAAGGGCTGACGCGGCGCGTCAGTGCCCTTCGGCATCCACGTCGAAGACCATGGGCTTGCCGCGGGAGGTGGGGTTCCAGCCGGCCTCGACCACCGCCGTCACGGCGTTGCGAATGTGGTCCGGATTCACGAACTGCTTTTCCGTGTCCGGGCGTCCGTTGGGGCGCAGGGGCGGCGGGAACTGGACAATGGCCTCGCGCTTGAAGCCGTCCAGGCGCAGGGTCACGGCGATGCCCTCCCACTTGCCGCCGCTCAGCGGCCGGGGCTGTCGCCGCAGCTCCCAATGGTAGATGTCGCCGTCGATCCCGACGGTCCCGGTGTTGTCTCGCGTCTGCATGGCGTCCTGATAGCACAAAGAAAATGTTCAGGGCCCCGCGGTTGCGCCGCCACAGGACGGTACTTCAGGGATTTGGCCAGGTTTGCGAAGACAGGACGACCGGTGCGCCGCACTCCGTGAACTCTTCGCCCGGGAAGAGCGACTGAATCAGCGACGGCATGATGCCCGCGGCCAATTCGAGCGCCTGAAGACTGCTGGCCCCGTGCACATTCCGGACGCAGGCGGTGTCCGCTTCCAGCCGTATCTCACAGGTCCAGCAACTCATCGCGCTGTTCAGGACCGGCTTTGAAATAAAGGCCGACAGGCGCGGCCCGCCTGCTCGACCTGATTCATATTCGAACCCGATCCCCGGTCCTGCTGACATTGAGCCAAACATCCTCCCCGGCGGCCCCTGCCGGGGTGGCAGGCCGAGACCGGGCTCGAAACCGGTTTGGCCCGCTGACCACCCCTCCCACCAGGGAGGTGCAACCAAAACGCAATTCACATACACGTCAAGCCTGTTCCGGCCATCCAGCCGGAGGGATCAGACCGTCTTGACCCCGTCGCCCTCGGCCTGTTCGCGGCGATCGTAGACGTGGTCGACGACGCCCCAGGCCTTGGCGTCCTCGGCGCTCATGAAATGGTCGCGGTCGAGGGTCTTTTCGACCTCCTCATAGGTCCGGCCCGTGTGGTGGACATAGATCTCGTTGAGGCGGCGCTTGGTGTAGCGGATGTCGGCAGCGTGCAGTTCGATGTCCGAGGCCTGGCCGCGGAAGCCGCCCGAGGGCTGGTGCACCATGATGCGGGCGTTCGGCAGGGCCACGCGCTGGCCGGCGGCACCGGCGGCGAGGATCAGCGAACCGGCCGAGGCGGCCATGCCCATGCAGACGGTCGAAACCGGCGAGCGGATGTATTGCATGGTGTCGTAGATCGCGAGCGCCGAGGACACCTGTCCGCCGGGGCTGTTGATATACATGGAGATTTCCTTCTTCGGATTCTCCGATTCCAGGAACAGCAGCTGGGCGCAGATCAGGGAAGCCATGCCGTCCTCGAAGGGACCGGTCAGGAAGATGATCCGCTCGCGCAGCAGGCGCGAGAAGATGTCGAAGGCGCGCTCGCCCCGGCTGGACTGCTCCACCACCATGGGGACGAGGTTCATGTTCATCAGTTCGATGGGATCGCGCATGTGGGCCTTCTCGGGATGCATTCGGGTACGACTCACCGGTCGCTCCCCTTCTTGGACAGGATATCGCGTTGCAGAACCGTTGACGCAAGGCGCGAAGGCGTCAGGAAAGCCCGATCACTCCGTCTCAGCCCCGGCCGCCTCGCGCCGGTCGCGTGTCACGGCCTCGGCCACGGCGCGGACCTGGGTGTTGCGGTTGATGCGCAGCTGGTCGTGCTCGTACAAGGCCGTCAGGTAGGACCGGTCCCAGTCCGTCAGCCCCGCCGGGGCCGAAGCCGGATCGGCGAACAGGTTCAGGATGGTCGGATAGGGGGCCGTGTCCGCCTCCGCATCGACCTGGGCCAGGGCCACCAGCGCCAGATAGTCGGCCAGCTGGACCAGACTGGCCCCACCCAGCCGGTCGACATCGACGATGATGATGGAGCGCACCATGTCGTCGCGGATCTGGGTCCTCAGGCGCGAGGCCGAGACGACCCGGATTGACGGCGGCTGTTCGTCGCCCGGCAGGCGCACCGCCCGCGCCCCGTTGTCCGAATTGATCGGCATACTGATCTGCCACCAGCGCACGGGCTGGTCGCCGGTCCGGAAATTACGGAACGCCCGCGTCCCCGCGTCGGTGCCGTTGTGGCGCAGGTCGAAATTGCGCGGACGGTCCTCGACGAGCGCCGACGCCAGGCCCGCACCGTCGACGGCGGCCACGATCAGGACATTGGGCCGGCAGCCGGGTTCGCCCGCCTCCACCTCCAGCTCACGCGCGACGTCAGAGATGCGGTCGATGACATACTGGCCGACCTCCGACCGCAGATTGACCGCCCCGACGCAGACCGGCCCGTTCCAGCGGGCCAGACCGCGATTGTTCGCCGGTTGCGAGACGTCGGTAACGAAATTGCGGATCATGGCCTCAAGCTGTCGACCTTCGACAACGACCTCACCGAGTTGGTCGGATCTCTGGGCAGCAGGGGTCTGGGCAGCGGGGGTCTGAGGGACCGCCTGCGCCGGGACCGCGCCGGCCCAGAGTGCCAGGGTCAGGACCAGACCGGCGGACAAGGACGACATGGAAACCCCCGCTGACGACAGCCCTCTAACCTGACCCGGCCATGCTGGAGGGTCAATCCAGACGGCACAAGCCGGGGGCAGGCTTCAGGGCTGGTCCAGACCCCTCAGACCCGTCGTCGGCGTCGCCCGGAAAGCCTATTCCTCGACCGGGTCCGCGCGCACGGCGCGCATCATCAGATCGACGATCTCGCCACCGCGGGCAGACCCCAGACGGTTCTGCTCGATCCCGTAAAGGGCCGCCAGATAGTCCCTGTCCCAGCCGGTCAGACCGGTAGTTTCCGGGTCGATGAAGACGTTCAGGATCGTCTCGAA
>CANMXH010000011.1 GCA_947501315.1 Caulobacteraceae bacterium
GCATCAGCAGGGTTGTCTCATCGAACCGGCTCCGGCTGCACAGCAGATAGCTTTTCACCTCGAACTCGTCTGGATGGTCCGTGGATTCGACCAGAATGTTTGTCACCAGACGACGGGTGCGTGACGGCGGGTCTTCGGCCCAGGCGCTGCTGGTGTCCGTTATCCGCCCGACGCGACCTCGGATCGAGGCATAGGTCTCGTCGAAATGCATCACCGTGCGGACGACAGATTGTGCATGCTGCTTCAGCGAGCGCGTCTGGCGCACCGGGCAGGTGTAGCGAAGATCGATGTCGAGCCGAGCCACCCATTCCGCCAGACGTATCTCGTCGAGCAGCCAGGCTTCCTCATAGAGGAATTCGGCGATCTGGTTGTAGACGGGCGAACCGACGGGCACGCGGTTCGGACGAAACGGGGCATCCGAGGCGCTGCTGACGTCGGTGGGGATCACGGCGTTCATGGTCATGGCGGTGTTATCCTGATGATGTCGACGATGATCAGCCTGCGCTGTTCATCAGATCGCGATAGGCCAGCCACCAGTTCCACTGCGTGTCGTCCTTGGTGAAGCCTTCATAGACCAGGGCCGGGCCGGGCCAGTCCGGCCGGGGCGGCGTGGTGCAGACGGCCTGGTATTTCATTGTGATGTTGCGGGCGGCGGCACCCTTGGCCGTCTGGGTGATGTGTGGCCAGGTGTCGGAGTCGTCCTGCTCCACCATGCCGGACGTGCCGAGCATGCGCACCGCGAACTGCAGAGCCTTCTGCTTGTGCTCTTCGGGTGCGTCCTTTTCTGCGAGGATGTAGTTGCAGAACTCCAGCTCGTCCGGCCCCTTGGGTATGTAGGTGTGCAGTGACGTCAGGCCGATGATTTCGCCGTCTGGTTGGGGCACATAAATGAAGGCGATCAGGACGTTGGGGAACATGCCTCCAACCTGGGGTGGGCTGTCGACCAGCAGGCCGAGCTGTTCCGGTGTCAGATTTCGCATCAGTTGGGGCAGCATTTCCTTGGTGATGCCCGGGGGCGGCACGATGGCCAATTTTTCCGCAAGCGTCAGATTGCCGTCCCTGAAACCGGCCGCCTGCTTGAATTTGTTGGCGGCAGGCATGCAGCGAAGGGCGTGACCCTGAAGCGAACCTACCTCGGTGCCATACATCGAAGTCGTCAGGTCTCCGTCCCCGAACTTGGCGAATTCACCCAGCCAGCGGTGAAGCGTCAGAGTATGGAAGCCGTCGGCGGCAGACTGCTCACAGGCCGTTTTCCAGTTCGCCTTGATGGTAAAGCGCTGGGGCGGGCCTAGGACCTCGAGGCCACGGTCCGTGCGGCAGAACAGCATGTCGTAGTACCATTTCATTTCGCCGAGGAACTCGTCGAAAGAGGGCCCGTCGAAATTCCAGGTCGCGAAGATCAGCCCGCCGTACAGGTGGCTGCGCGCCTGGGTCAGGCCGAGTTTTTCCTTGGGCAGCATGTCGCCATGCATTTTCTCGCCCGCGACGGGCGCGCCAATGAAGTCGCCGTCGTTCTTGAAGGCCCAGCCGTGATAGATGCAGGTGTGCACCTTGGCATTGCCGGCGTCGCTGGTGCAGACCCTCATGCCCCGGTGGGGGCAGACGTTGAGCATGACCCTGATCGAGCCGTCTTTCTGGCGCGTGATCAGGACGGGATCGGATCCCATCAGCCGGGTGATGAAGTCGCCTGAGTTAGGGATCTCGCTCTCATGGCCCAGCAGAAGCCAGGTCTTCCCGAACACCTTGCGCATCTCGATGTCGTAGAGCTCGGGGTCGGAGATCGCGCGGAGCTGTACCTCCCGGGTGTGAACATTGATCAGATCGTCGATCGTCGTGCCATCGGAAAGCGTTGTCCGGGTACGGTCCAGCATGGGTTTCCTCCGTGGCGATTCCCGCCATTTAATTGTGAACAGAGGTGGCATTTCTGTATAGAAAATGCAACTGTTCGATTCATAGAGGAACGACGGACCGCAGGTCCCCGGAGAAGTCCCAAAGGGGCACCCGGCATGGAGGATGAAGATGAGTTCGGAGGCGATTTCCCATCGCGTCACGGCCGACCGCGGTGCCTGTTGCGGCTACGGAACCTGTGTTGAGATCTGTCCGGAAATCTACCAGCTGCAGGGTGGGCTGGTGACTCTGACGACCGATATCGTGCCGGCGGAACTCCTGGAACGCGCCATCGAGGGTGCCGAGTCCTGCCCGCAATCGGCGCTTGTCGTCGAAGTGGCCACGGTATGACCGAGCCTCCGGTCGTTTCCAGCCCGTCAGCACGGACCAGGGGTGTGCGCAGGCCGCCCGGCCTGATCGCGCTCTCTCTCATGGGGGTGCCCCTGACGGCCCTGTCGCTTCCTCTCGTGGTCATGATCCCCGAGCACTATGCGACAGTACTAGGGCTTCCCTTGGCGGTGGTCGGTCTGATCTTCACCAGCGTGCGTATCTTCGACATCGTCATCGACCCCTTGCTGGGCGCGGCGATGGACCGGACCCGCAGTCGTTTTGGCCGATACCGCCCTTGGCTGATTTTCGGCGCGCCGGCGCTGATGCTGGCGGTGTATCTACTTTTCATGGCTGAGCCGGGCGTCGGGCCGCTTTACTTGCTGCTGACCCTGACCGCGGCCTTTCTGGGCTGGTCAATCCTTTCGCTGGCCCAACTGGCCATGGCTTCCGGATTGGCGGCCGGTTACGACGAGCGGTCGCGTGTTTACGCTTGGATCCAGTTTGCTTCGCTACTGGGCATTTTGACCGTCATGGGCTTTCCGATCCTTTTGTCGAGGCTCGGGGAAACGGGCCTGGCTCCCACCCAACTGATGGGTTGGATCATCATTGTCCTGATGGGCCCGGCCGTTGCCCTGGCCGTGTGGCGGGTTCCCGAAGCCGCCGAGATCGCCCAACGGCATGTCATCGGCATCAAGGACTATCTTGCTGTTGTGGGCCGGAAGGCGGTGCTCCGGATCACGGCAATCGACCTGCTATTCGGCCTCGGCTTCGGAACAGCGTCGGCCATGCTGGTATTCTTTGTGACAGCGGCCAAGGGCTTGGATCGCAGTGCTGTTGGCATTGTGCTTATCGCCCAGGTCATCACGGCCATGATCACCGTTCCTGCCATCGCATGGCTGGCGCGACGGTTCGACAAACACTTTGTTCTTGGAATCTCTGGTCTGCTGGCGGCGGCCGTCAGCATTGCATTTGTCTTCGCTCCCGACCGGAACCTGTTGGCCATGACGCTGGGCATGATGGGGTGGGGGTTGTCTTTCGCTGCCTTCAACCTGCTGCCGCGCGCCATGATGGCCGATGCTGCGGACGAGCTCAGACTGGATTCGGGTTCGGATCAGACGGGTGTCCTTTATGCGCTCCTGATCAGCAGCTGGAAGCTGGGAGGGGCACTCGCGGTCGGGCTGTCGTTCGCGGCCCTTGCCCTGGTCGGATACAAGCCGGCCCTGATGGCGGCCAACACGCCCGAAGCTATCGCGGGTCTGGAGTTGGTGTTTGCCGGCCCGTCGGCGGTGCTCTTCCTCATCGGTGCCTGGCTGGCCTTCACCTATCCACTGACCCGAGATAAACACGCTGCGGTCCGCGCTGCGCTGGACCTGCGCGATGGCGGGTCGGAGCCAGCGGTGTGAACCGGCGGCTCGAAGGCAAGGTCGTCCTGATTTCGGGCACTGGCGGCGGCCAAGGTCGGGCGGCCGCGCTGCGGTTCGCCGCCGATGGCGCGATCATCGTCGGTTGCGATGTGAGTGGTGCAGCGGATGCCGAGTCTGCGGGGCTGGTAATGGAAGCCGGTGGGATCATGACGACCATGGTCTGTGATCTCGGCGATCCCGCGGAAGCCCAAGCATGGGTCGAACGGGCGGTATCAGATCATGGCCGGATCGACGTTGTCTACAACAACGCCTCGGCGGCCAAATTCGGCTCGATCGCAGATCTTTCCATCGAGGACTGGCGGTTCACGATCCGCAACGAACTCGACCTGGTGTTCCTGACAACCAAGTTCGCATGGCCACACCTGGCGAAACGGGGCGGAGCGATCGTCAATGTCGCCTCGACCGCGGGCTGGCAAGGCTCACGCGGGAACGGCACGATCGCCCACAACGCGACCAAGGGCGGCGTGATCGCCATGACGCGACAGATGGCGCTTGAGGGCGCACCGCTGGGTATTCGCGCCAACAGCATCAGCCCTGGCTTCATCATAACTCCCGGCACGCGCGCCTTCGCCGAGGACCCCGCCGTGCGGGCTCAGTTGACGAACAATATTCCGCTCGGCCGGCCTGGCGAGCCCGAGGACGTTGTCGGCATGGCCGCCTTCCTGGCCAGCGACGAGGCCGCCTTCATCACCGGCGCTGACATCATCATCGATGGCGGCACCACTGCCTGCTAGCGAACCGAAAGACTGAGGATCTGGACCATGGATATCCGGGGTATCGGCTATCTGGGCTTTGAAAGCCCCAACATCGACGCCTGGCGAAGCTATGGCCCTGAGGTTCTGGGCCTCGCCATCGCACCCTCGCCTGATGACGAGCCGGATGCTCTCTATCTGAGGATGGATGACCGTCGCTACCGCTTCGCCTTCCAGCCCGGCCCGATCGACAAACTGACCTATATCGGTTGGGAGTGCGTCAACCGGATCGCATTCGAAAAAGCGGTCAAAAAGCTGCAGGACGCGGGTATCGCTGTCGAGCAGGGGAGTGACGATCTCAAGGCGCGCCGCGCCGTTCGCGACGTCGTCCGGTTCAAGGACCCCGTCGGGTACCAGTACGAACTCTTCTATGGCCAGAAGGGCGAGCCGGACTCGTTCGTGCCGGGGCGTCGGCACGGCGGTTTCAACACCTATGGCCGGGGCTTCGGCCACGTCGTGGTCATCACGCCGGAGTACGGTCCCGAACTTGACGACTTCCTGATCAATGTCATGGGCTTCCAGTGGTACGGATCCGGCGCAGGCAAGGGCAAGACGGGGTTCTACCGCGCAGGACTCAACAATCTGACGAGCCATGATATCGGCTATGGCCATGGGCCGGGCCGCATGGGCATCCAGCACATGGGCCTTCTGACGGGCAGTCTTCGTGATGTCGGCGAGACCTGGGACATCGTCAACAAGCGCAAGATCCCGGTCCAGATGACCCTGGGCCAGCACACCCAGGATCCCCATTTCTCCTTCTATCACTTCAGCCCGTCAGGTTTCGCCGTCGAGGTCATCGCCGAAACCCACCCCTGGCCGGGCGATCCGTTCGAGCTGAACGCCGAACGCCTTAGCTACTGGGGGCATGAACTGGTCGGGCCGATCCTCGGCACGACGGTACGCACACCCGAGGAATTGCGTTGATGGGATTGCTGGAAGGCAAGGTCGCCCTGATTACCGGCGGCGGTGGAGGGATCGGAAGAGGCATTGCCCGCAGGTTCGTGCGCGAAGGGGCCACCGTCGTCGTGGCAGAGTATAACGAAGACTACTGTGCCACGATCCGGTCCGAGCTGATCGACGAACTCGGAGGCCGCGCTGAGATCCTCAAGGTCGATGTGCGCGTCAAGGATCAGATCCAGGGCGCTGTCGAGAAGACGGTCGAGCTGTTCGGTGGCATCGACATCCTGATCAACAACGCCTTCACCCTCAGCCCGAAGGTGCTGCTGGAGCAGAAGACCGACGAGATGCTGGACGCCACCCTGCACTCGGGTCTGTGGGCCGGTTGGTGGGCGATGCAGGCGGCGCGGCCGCACATGGTCGCGCGCGGCGGCGGCTCGATCGTCAACTTCTATTCGATCGACGTCGAGACGGGTGCCTGGCTGAACTCGGACTACAGCATCACCAAATCCGCGCTTCGAGGGCTTACCCGCAGCGCCGCCCACGAGTGGGGACGGTTCAACATCCGGGTCAATCTGCTGTCACCGGCCGCAATGGGGACAGTGTTCCAGAAGATGGCGGCAGACTCGCCGGGCTTCGCCGAACGGGTCGCCGCGATGAAGCCGCTGCAGCGGAATGGCGACCCGGAGGAGGATATCGCTCCGGTGGCTGTCTTCCTGGCGTCGGACATGTCGCGGTTCGTCACGGGTGAGCTGATCAACGTCGACGGCGGGCTGCACATGCCTGGCTATCAGTCACGGCCGCCGAACGTGGCCGAGATGGAACAGCAGGGCGGCTGAGGCCGGCGAACAGGGAGAGAGATGCATGGCGTTGTTGGATGGCAAGGTCGCGCTGGTAACCGGGGCAGGCGGCTCGATAGGTTCAGAAACGGCGCTGGCTCTGGCGGAACAGGGCGCGCGTGTCGTGCTGACCGACCTGCGCGCGCCCGAGCTTCAGGCGGTGACCGATCGACTGAAGGGGCTGGGCCATGATGTCGCCTGCAAGGCCGGCGACATAACCGTCGATGCCGACATCCGCTCGGTAGTCGAGTTCGCTGTCGCCACCTTCGGCGGTGTCGACGTCCTCGACAACAATGCCGGAGCCACCGGCTTTTCGTCGCGTGACCTCGATATCCCCGACATGTCGGTAGAGTTGTGGGATCAGGTTCAGTCGATCAATGCGCGCGGGCCGATGCTGTTCTGCAAATACGCGATCCCGTCGATGCTGGCACGGGGCGGCGGATCTATCGTCAACATCTCGTCGGGACAGTCGCTCTCCGGCGACGTCAGCAATTTCGCCTATGCAGCGGGCAAGGCGGCGCTGAACGCCCTGACCCGACATCTGGCAACAGCCTATAGCCCAAGCGGGATCCGGGTTAACGCCATCGCGGCCGGCCTGATAATCCAGCCCGGGATGGAGCAGCGGCTACCAGCGCACATCCAGAACATCTTCCTGAGTCATTGCTTGGTGCCGCGGCTGGGTACGCCGCGCGACATCGCCAACATGGTGGTTTTCCTCGCTTCGGACCTCAGTTCCTATGTCACCGGCCAGATCCTGGCGGTCGACGGCGGGTTCACGGCTCACCTGCCTAGTGTGGCCGACATGCGGCCGATCATCGACGGCATGAAAGGGGCTCCCGGAAAATGGACCTGAGCGGAAAGACTGTTGTCCTGACGGGCGCTTCTGCCGGCATAGGCGCGGCGACGGCGCTGGAGCTCAGCCAGGCCGGCTGTAATCTGGTGCTGACCAGCCGACGAATGGAGAAACTGGAAGCCCTGGCGGCAACGCTACCAGGCCCAAGTGCTTTGCTTGCTGCCGACATCGCCGAGTCGGACGTGCCGGGGCAGCTATTGAAGCTGGCCAAGGAACGTTTCGGCCGCGTGGATGTGGTGATCAACAATGCAGGGGTCATGGCTGTCGGCACGATGGACACCATCGACCTGGACGCCGTGAGCTACATGATCCGGGTGAATTTCGAGGCCGTGGTGCGCAGCTCCTACGTCTTCGCGCGTGAGTTCCGGGGCCAGTCGTCGGGGGCCATCATCAATGTGTCGAGCATCAGCGCCTATCTGATCTCACGGGCGGGCGGAGTTTACGGCGGGCTGAAGCACGCCCTCGAAGCCTTCACCCAGTCCCTCCGCATCGAACTGGCGGGCACAGGGGTGAAGGTCGGAACGATCGCGCCAGGGTCCACCTCCAGCGAGATGTTCGACAGGATGATGGCCGCCGCCAAGGTCGAGGCACCGGTCGCGCTTGACCCCCAGGATGTCGCCCGCGCCATCCGCTTCATGCTGGAACAACCCGACCGCGCCAACATCGCCAGGCTGGCGCTCTACCCCCAGGGGGAGGGACACTAGCTCATTCGGCTGCGAGCGCCGCCTCGCGCTCGATACCGAGTTCCTGCATCTCGCGCTTCAGCGTGGGATAGTAGGCGATTGCCCCCTGCAGGCCGCCCGATACATCGATCGACGCCGCGCTGAGGTAGGACGCCAGATCACTGGCGAGGAAGACACAGACATTGGCGACTTCGTCCGGTTGGCCGAGCCGGCCCAGCGGCACGATCTTGACGACCATTTCCAGGAATTCCTCGCGCGTGATCGTTGACGGCATTTCCTTGTAGTGGCGATCCCACTGACCGGTGTCGATCCAGCCCATGTTAAGGCTGTTCACCAGGATGTTGTCCTTGGCCAATTGCTGACCCAGCAGCTTTGACAGGGCTATGCCGGCTGCGCGGTTGGTCACTGACGGAATGCCGTCCGGCGTCGGCAGGGCACCGGCCAGGGCATTGATGTTGATGATGCGGCCCCATTTCTGCTTGCGCATGTGGGGCACGACCGCCTGGACGAACCGGAAGTGAGCCACCTGAATATTGTTGGCGTGGTCCAGGATGTCCTCGGGCTCGAGGCTCTCGATACTCCCTCCCTTGCCCTGACCGGCGTTGTTGACCAGCACATCGACACCGTCCCAGGCCAAGGCGACCTGCTCCACAAAAGCCCGAACGGCGGCAGTGTCGCGAACATCCAGCGCGACCGCGATGACGTCAGCGGCACCCAGGGCACGCATCTCTTCGGCGACGAGGGCCAGGGCTTCTGTGCCGCGCGAACAGATTGCCAGACGCACGCCCTCGCGGGCAAAGGCGGCAGCTGTCGCCCGCCCGATACCGCGGCTTGCGCCTGTCACGATAACTCGCTTGGCGCTGAGATCGATTTGCATTTCAATTCGTTCCGGAAGACTTTGGGCCGTGTTGGCTGGTGCAATATTTTCTAATCAAAATTGGCATTTCTGTCTCGCTTTATCTCCCGGCGACCGCCACCCGGTTTGCCATCCCGGACCCGTCCGACTAAGCAGGCTTCTGATTGAATCGGAGCGCGTTGCGCATGACTGTCAGCGCTCGAACATCACGTGTGGCACCCGAGATCGCTCTTTCGAACACCGCAGACCTTGCCGCGAGCCCGAGTTCAGCGGTTCGGGCGCGTCGGCCTGATCCTCGGGCGGCACGGACCATTGATAACATCATCAACGCCGCCCAGAGCGTGATGATGAACCAGGGTACGCCACGCATCACGGCTCAGGATGTCTGCGATTCGGCCGGCGTCTCGCGCGGCACCCTTTATCGCTATTTTCCCTCGATGGACGCCGTACTCGAGGCCGTGGTCCTCAGACTTCGGACCGAAACGGACCGGGAGCTGAACCGTGCGCTGGAGGGATGCGAAACCCCGACGGAACGCTTTGCCGCCTTCCTGAAATACAGTGTCTCAAACAATGAGACCCGGCGCGGGTCACAGTTCCTGCAGGTCGAGCCCGCCTTCGTCCTGCGATATTTCGAGTCGAATTTCGATCATTTCATCGCCCGTGTCCTGACTGCGCTGGACCCCGTGTTCGATGCCTGGGAGGCCGACATCGGCATGACGCTCGACCGGAGCGCCCTGGCGGAGATGATGGTCAGGCTGGCGCTCAGCGAGACGGTTGTCTTGCCAACACACGGCAAGCACCTTGCGCTTCGTCTGCAGGCCACAATCGACGGTGTCCTCCGCGCCCTCAAGCGGGATTAGGCAGGCGATTCGGCGGTCTTCGGTTCGATCGTGTTACGAAGCCGGCCGATTCCTTCCAGCGTCACCTCGACAACGTCGCCTGGGTTAAGATACCGTCCTGACCCCTGTCCGACGCCTTCCGGCGTGCCGGTAAACAACAAGTCTCCGATGCCGAAGCTCACGCGAGGCTGAACGAACCGGATCAGTTCTCCGACGTCCCAGGTCATGTCCGCTGTCGTGCCGTTCTGACGGATCTCGCCGTTTATCGAAGTCGAGAGGCGCAGGGCAGGACTTCCCGGGGGGAATTCGTCGCGTGTGACAATCCATGGGCCGACCGGGGTCGAGCGATCCTGACTCTTGGCAGCGTAGAGATCCATGCCGATGCCTGCTGGTCCGCTGCGCTGCAGATCGCGGGCGCTGACGTCGTTGCCGGCAGTATAGCCGAGCACCGAAGCGAGAGGGTCATTGAGGTCGATGCTGTCGTCACCGATCACGACAACCAGCTCGCATTCATAGTCGAGTTCTTCGGTCAGTGGCGGGAAGCGTATTGGGTCCTGTGCACCGATCAGGGCACCGTAGGCCTTGAGGAAGGCGATCGGTTGGCTCGGCGGCGCTACCCCGAATTCGACCAAGTGTTTGCTGTAGTTGGCGCCGGCGATGACAACCTTGCTGGTGTTCTCGCATGGCGCGAGAAGCCGCAGGGACGACAGGGGGCGGGCAGAACCTTCGAACGTCAGCGCCGCCTCGCCGGCACCTTTGGTCACGCCCGGCCCCCAGTCTGTGATGCCTCCAACTATGGGCCGGGCCATGTCGGTGTCTGGGTCCACGACCGCCCAGAACGGGACACCGCCATCAGTGCATCGTGCGAGCTTCATGACTGGTTCCTGTTAGCAATGAAAGACTCGCAGGCGTCACGCAGTTCCGCCGCTATCGCGCGTGAGCGATCACGATCCTTGCGTCCAAACCGGGCGAGTAGGGGAGCGTTGTCGAATATCCGGTCGTCTCCAGGTGGACGACCGAGCATCATGAAATGGGTGTGGATGGCATTGTCGCCCAGATAGATCACCGATGTCCGTTCGAACCGGCCATAGGCCTCAAGTCCGGATGCGAGGGTCTTTATGAGCGGCCCTAACTGGGCTGCGGCTGCGTCGGGGACAGACCCGATGCCGTTGTCATGAGCACGGGCGACCAGCATCAACATCCCGGGTACGTCCTGCATCGCGACGACGGCCCAGTGATGGCCAGACAGCACGACATCCTCCGGGGCCGCGGCATCAAGCATCCCGCAGATCTTGCAGTCAGTCGGATGGGTCATGGGCGTCCAGTTCGTCGCGCCGAGCGGCGAGGCTGTGGTTTGGGACGGCTCTGACGGGGTCATCCGACGCCGCCAGAGCCGAGTGACAGGTCAGGCGGTGACCGGCTTGTTTGCCCGTCCCATTTTGTTCAGATCGATGTGGAGAAGGTCGACGGCGTTTTTCCAGCGAACTTTTTCAAGGTCTTCAGCGGACATTCTGAGCCCAGTGGTCAAGTCACCCCTGATTGCGTCCGAGCCGCCAAAATTGGTGCCATAGACCAGACGGTCGGCACCGATGACCTCCACCAGGGCTTGACGCATCGGAAGCTCATGCAGTTCCGGGTCGAACCAGAAGTTCGGCAAATACGCCTCCAGGTCCTTCTTGTTATGGACCACGTCGAGGTTCTTGATCGTCTGGGCCAGCCTGCCCAACTGATATGGCACGAAGCCGCCGGCGTGGGTGATATATACCTTCAGGTTGGGGAAACGGTCCAGAACGCCGCCGCAGATCAGGTACCAGAAGCATTTGGTCTCGTCGTAGTTCATCCCGACGATGGCCGTGGTCTCGTACTTGTCGGTATTGGCCTTGGGGCCCCAGGTGACTGACTGGTTGTATCCGTGCACGAACATCGGGAGGTCGAGATCGCACAGTGTCTCCCAGATCACGTCCATTCGCGGATCATCGAATTCCATACCGCCGAAGTTCGAGCCGCCGGCGCTGAGGCCCTTGGCACCCAGCTCGGTGCAGGCGCGGCGGATCTCCTTGGCGGCGTTGACCGGATCCTGCAGCGCCGCAGTCGCCCACATCATCAGCCGGCCGCCTGAGCGGTCGCAATATTCGGCCAAAGTGTCGTTGACCGTGGTGGAGAACCTGTTCGCAAATGCCGGATCGGCCCAATACATGTAGCAGTGCGAAGGCACGGACAGCACCTGGGCGTCCTGACCCAAGGCATCCATGCCCGCGAGGCGGTGCTTCGGATCGTTCCACTTGGCCATGAACTCGGCGACTTCCATCGTTTCGCCGCGCTTGACCGCTGCCCGGCGCTCCGGCGAGCCCAGTGAGAGGATCCATTCGCCGACGCGCAACCGGATGTGGCCGTCATCATGCTTTTCGAAGAACGGACCCCAATGCGGGTCCTGATTATAATAGCCCGGCAGCGGGGCATGGGCGTGTAGATCGATCAGCATGTGAGTCCTCCTGCATCGAGACCCCTCTGACGGGGCTCTTCGAGCCGCTAGCGTTCCCTGACGCAAGTCATCGCATATTTTGAACGTTATCGTCGATAGTGTTCAGTTCATTCTCTGCCGCGAACCAATCTCGGGCAGAAACTTACCGGTCGGCGAGCCGCGGGCACGCACATTGGTCGGGTGGGCATGTCTCCGACTGGCGGATGATCGTCAGGCGGCTCGGGCGGCCTCGCTTATGGCGAGTTTGAGCAGCTTGATCGCATTGCCGCTGCGGATCTTGTCGCGATCACCGTCCGACAGGTCGATGCCTTCGGTTAGATCACCGTAGTCGTAGGCACCGCCGAAATTCGTGCCGTAGAGCAGGTTGTCGGCGCCGACCACTTCCACCACCGCCCGGCGAAGGGCCGGATGGTGAACGTCGAGGTCGAAGTAGAAATTCTTCATATAGTCCATCAGCGGACGTTGGTTCCTGGCGTCTGGTGCCATGACCCTGTTCAGGTCCGACAGCCGTCCCAACTGAAAAACGGCCATGCCGCCGGCATGACTGATGTAGGTCTTCAGGGTCGGATAGGCGTCCAGCGCGCCGCCGCAGATCAGGTACCAGAAGAAGAGGGTCTCATCGACGCAGTCGCCGACGATAGAGGTGGTCTCGAACCGGTCCTCGTGGTGACGCTCGCCCAGATAGATGGACTGGTTGAAGCCATGGACCATGATGGGAACGTCGAGCTCGGCCACCTTGGCCCAGACTGGAAAAAGGCGCCCGTCATAGGTCTGGATGCCGTCGAAATTGGTGCCACCGACGCAAAGGCCCTTGGCACCCAGAACCTTCACGGCCCGATCGATTTCTTCCACGGCCGCTGCCGGGTCAGCAAGGTTGGCATGGGCCCAGAAATCGAACTTGTCCGGCATCACTTGGCAGAATGCCGAGAGCTCGTCGTTGCAGATCCTCGCATACTCGTTCCCGAATTCGCCGGCCCAGTACATGAAGGCGTGCGACGGGGTGGACAGCACCAGCTTGTCTACACCGCGTTGTTTCATGACTTCCAGCCGCGCCGAATGGGTCATTCGAGCGAGCAGATTGGCTTCGGCCTCGGCGTCATTTGCGGCCTTGGCGGGCTGTTTCGTGCCGAGCGAGAAATGGCCGACTGTCAGACCTTGTGGCTTCATGAACGGTCCCCAGAACGGGTGCCGGTTCAACATGCCGGGGGTGAAAAGGTGGGCGTGGACGTCGATCAGCATAGGTTTATCCGGCGTCTGTTATCGGAATGATATTCTCATATGCGAATATTCGGTTGCAAGGCTCGCCGGGATAATCTTTTGCTTGCGCCATGGTCGAGGTTCCAACGATAGCGCGAGACGCTGGCCCCAGCCGCGACCGGCTGCTCTTGGCGGTCGGCATTGTTGGGTCGGCTTTCTGCCTGCGCCTTGTGTTCGCCAGCCTCTCGGTGCGACTGCCTGAAGTGGTAAGCGCGACAGGAATCCAGCCCTGGCAGGTCGGCGTTCTGACAACCTTGCCCGTGCTCTGTCTTGGTCTTTGTGCGCCAGCGGCACCGGTGCTGGCGAGACGGTGGGGGGTCGAGCGCAGTCTGTTTGGTGCCCTGCTCCTTATCGCCGTCGGAACCGCATTGCGGGCACTGGGACCCGTCTGGGCGCTGTTCTCGTTTTCTGTGCTGGCCGGGGGAGCGATAGCGGTGGCGAACGTCCTTCTGCCGACCCTCGTCAAAAGGGACTTTCCTGATCGAACGGCTTTGTTGACCGGAGCCTATGTCACCGCGATCTCGGGCGGTGCCGCCTTTGCCGCAGCGGTCACTGTTCCTGTTGAGGTGATCCTGGACGGTGGATGGCGGACCGGTCTCTCGATGTGGGCTATTCCGGCCCTCGCTGCGCTGTGCCTCTGGTGGCCGCGGCTGCTGCTGAAGGGGAAGCGGGACGGTGACGTCGTCTTGCCGGTCACCGGGTTGTGGCGTGATCCATTGGCCTGGAGTGTGGCGCTCTTCATGGGTTTTCAGTCGGCTCTGGCCTTCTGCGTGCTTGGCTGGCTCGCTCCTATCCTGCGAGAACGGGGGCTGGACGCTGTGACTGCAGGCTTGGTGCTGTCCGTCCTGATCGTAGTCCAGCTGGCGACATCCTTGACTATTCCATCAGTCGCCTCTCGTTGGCAGGGCCAGAAGCTGATCGCGGTCCTATTGTCCATCGCGGGAACAGTGGGTTTGCTCGGGCTTCTGCTTGCGCCGCTTGCGCAGGTCTGGGTCTGGGCGGTGATTCAGGGTCTAGCGCAGGGGGGGCTCTTTTCGCTGGCGCTGACGATGGTGCTGCTGCGCTCGCCCGACAGCCATGTGGCCTCTCACCTGTCCGGCATGGCCCAGAGCGTTGGTTATGTGCCGGCGGCCCTGGCACCGCTGGGAGTGGGTCTTCTGCATCAGTGGACAGGCGGGTTCGAGGCTGTGGCCTGGCTGGTGGCGCTGATCGGGTCCGGCCTGGTTGTGACGGGACTGATCGCGGGTCGGCCGTCACTGGTGACAGCCCGGACAAGAGCGGTCTTCAACCCGAAGCCAGCCGGGTGATGATGGACCGGGACATGAGAGAGGTGCGCGCCATGCGGTTCAGGGACAGAGTGGCCATTGTCACGGGAGCAGGCGACGGCATAGGAAAGGTAACCGCAGTCTTGCTGGCAGCCCAGGGCGCTGTTGTTGCGGTCAATGACCTCGATCCTGCTGCCGGTGAAGGCACGGTCGATGCGATCCGGGCGGGCGGCGGCCAGGCCTTCGCCATCCCGGGCGATGCTGCTGATGAGGCTGTGGTGAAGCACAGCGTGGCCGAGGTCATGCGAGTCCATGGTCGGATCGATGTCCTGATTAACAACGCGGGTATATCCGTTGTGGCGCCGGCCGAGGACTTCGTCGCCTGGGACCGGGTCCTGCGGACCAATCTGTATTCGCAGTTCTTCTGGTCCAAGGCTGCCGCGAATGCCGCCATGATTCCTGTGGGCCATGGCGCGATCGTGAATGTGGCCTCAATCGCAGGGTTGGCGGCTGTGCCGAACCAGATTGGCTATGTGGTGTCCAAACACGGCGTTGTCGGCCTGACCCGGTCGTTGGCGGTCGAATGGGGTCGCCACGGCATCCGCGTAAACTGCGTCTGCCCCGGCATTACCGCGACCGACATGACGACCGGTCCTACGGGAATGGACCCCGAGCGGCTGAAGGCCCGTGTACAGCGCGTCCCGCTCGGCCGGATGGGCACCGCTGCCGAACAGGCAGACACCATCGCCTTCCTGGCGTCGGACGAGGCCTCTTATCTTTCAGGCCTGATCATGAACAACGACGGTGGCCAACTGGCGCTGCATTCGGGCGTCATGGTTTGAGGAGGCCGACCAGAGCTTGGCGGTGCTGTCGTACGGGGGTTTGCCGGCGAATAGTCCCGACGTTCCGGGCCCTTGAGGGGCCGCGGTCAGATCGGAGCACTGTTCCGGGGGTGAGTGGCGGACAGGGTGGGATTCGAACCCACGGTAGGCTTTCACCTACGGCGGTTTTCAAGACCGCTGCCTTAAACCACTCGGCCACCTGTCCGTGTTCCTCGAGCGGACTGGCCGCATAGCGCCAAACGGGGCGTTAACCAAAGGGGAAATGTCTTTGGCCATGCTGAAATCCTTCAGGGGCGTGGCCATGGCGGGACATCTTCACAGGAAAGCGCTTCGAGCCGGCCTGGTGGCCGCGCTGTTGTCGCTGGTGGCGGCCTGCGCCAGTGGGGCCCGGCCCGACGCGCCGCGCCTGCCCGTCGTCACGGATCCGGCCCCCATCGTTTCCGGGACCATGCGCCCCTATCAGATACGCGGTCGCTGGTACCAGCCGGCCGAGCAACCGGGCTATGACGAGACCGGCCTGGCCTCCTGGTACGGAGAACAGTTCAATGGGCGGCCCACGGCGACCGGCGAGCGGTTCGACATGCATGCCCTGACGGCGGCTCACAAGACCCTGCCGCTGCCGGGTCTCGTCGAGGTGACCAACCTCGCCAACGGGCGCCGGATCGTGGTGCGGGTCAATGACCGCGGGCCCTTTGTCGACAACCGCATCATCGACCTGTCGCGCGGTTCGGCGGAGGCGCTGGGCCTTTTGCAGGCGGGTGTGGGCGAGGTTCGGGTCCGGTATCTGGGCCGGGCACCCCGGACGGGCGGGGGAACGACCCTCCAGTACGCCGCCGCTGAAGGTGCAAGCCCCCGAAGCCCGGCAACACCCAGTCGCGGAGAATACTGGGTTCAGGCGGGTAGCTATTCGGACCGGCACGCCGCCCGGCGGGTCGCCGAAGAACTGGGTGCCCGGGCGACCGTCGACGGCGGCCGAAACGATGGCCTGTTCCGGGTCCTGGTCGGTCCCTGGCCCGATCCCAATGCCGCCGAGCGTTCGCGCCAGGCCGTAATCGCGCGCGGATACGCCGACGCCCTGTTGATATCGGCGCGCTGAGGCTTGCGTCCCTGCCTGCCGTCGCCATTGTGCGCCGGTGACCCAGGGCAGATTCATCACTTTCGAAGGCGGGGAGGGGACCGGCAAGTCCACCCAGGTCCTGCGCCTGCTCGAGCGGCTGCGCGCGCGTGATCTGGAGGTCGTCCAGACCCGCGAGCCCGGCGGCTCACCGGGTGCCGAGGATATCCGCGCCATCGCCCTGAACGGGGACGCCGGCCGCTGGTCACCTGTGACCGAGACCCTGCTGATGTTCGCCGCCCGATCCGACCATCTGGAACGCACCATCCGCCCGGCGCTGGAGGCGGGCCGCTGGGTGGTCTGCGACCGTTTCGCCGATTCCAGCCGGGCCTACCAGGGCGTTGGGGGCGGGACCTCCGCGGCCTTCATTGAATCGCTGGACGCCGCCATTGTCGGGACGACCCAGCCGGACCTGACCCTGATCTTTGACCTGCCGGTCGAGGTCGGGCTGCAGCGGGCCTTCGGTCGCGGCCTGTTTGAGACCCGGTTCGAGTCCAAGGGGATGGAATTTCACGAACGTCTGCGGCGCGGCTTTCTCGACATCGCGGCCCGTTACCCGGAGCGCTGCGTCATCATCGATGCGGACGGCGATCAGGATACGGTCGCCGGCCGGGTCTGGGCCGCGGTCGAGGCTCGACTGCTGTGAGTGAGCATGCCCGGGATCGCTTTGACCTGGTCCCCGATGCGGCGGCGGAGCTCGCCTTTCTGGACGCCTTCGGCAAGGACCGGCTGCACCACGCCTGGCTGCTGTGTGGCCCGGAGGGGTCGGGCAAGGCGAGCTTAGCCTTTCGGGCCGCGCGCCGTCTGCTGGGGGCCGCCCCCGATGCCTCCCGCGGGCCTCTGGGGACCAGCCCGGACGATCCGGTCGCGCGACTGGTGACCGCCCGGTCCCACCCCGATCTGCTGGTGCTGGAGCGCGCCGTCGAGGGCGGCAAGACGAAGAAGTCGATCTCGGTCGACCAGGCGCGTGAACTGCCGGAGTTCTTCTCCAAGAGCCCGTCGCAGGCGCGCTATCGCGTCGCCATTATCGATGCCGCCGATGACCTGAACCTCAATGCTGCCAATGCCTTGCTCAAGGTTCTCGAGGAACCGCCCGAGCGGGGTGTGCTGTTCCTCGTCACCCATGCGCCGGGGCGGTTGCTGGCCACGATCCGGTCCCGTTGCCGCCGACTGGCCTTTCCGGTCTGGCCGCTGCATGCGCTGGAAGAACTGGTCCGCAACCGGACCGGTGTAAGCTCGGCCGAGGCGGCGCGGATCGCGGGCATGGCGGGCGGCTCGCCGGGCCGGGCCCTCGCCCTGGCCTCCGGCGCCACCCTTGAGGCTGACCAGCTGGCCCAGGCCTGGGTCTCGGCCCCGGTCGTCGATCGCGCCGAAGCGCTGGCAGTCGCCGACAGGTTCCGCGGCCCGGAGGGGCAGGACCGGTTCGAGACCCTGATGGACCGGCTCTCGGCGGCCGTGAGGGTGCGTGCGCTGGAGGAGGGGGCCCAGGGGTCAGGAAGTGGCGGCGCGCGCTGGGCCGAACTGTGGTCGCGGCTGTCCGAACTGCCGGACCGGACCGCCGCCATAAATCTGGACCGGGGCGATGTGCTCGCCGGTGCCCTGGCTGACCTGCAGCGCGTCAAGGCGGGTGGCGGATGATCATCGACAGCCACGTCAATCTCCATGCTCCCCAGTTTGATGAGGACCGCGATGCCGTCATGGCCCGCGCCCGTGAGGCCGGCGTCCAGCTGATGGTCGAGATCTCTGACAAGCTGTCGACCTTCGAGGCCACCCATGGTCTGGCCATGGCGCATGACGACATCTGGTGCACGGTCGGGGCCCATCCGCACGAGGCGAAGGATCACATCGATCTGACTGCCGACCGGCTGATTGAACTGGCCGGACGGCCCCGGGTCGTGGGCATCGGCGAATGCGGGCTGGATTTTCACTACGACCTCAGCCCGCGCGATGTGCAGGCGACGGTGTTCCGGACCCATATCCATGCGGCACGGCGGACCGGCCTGCCGCTGGTGGTGCACACCCGCGAGGCGGACGATGTCATGGCGGGCATTCTGGCCGAGGAACAGGCGGACGGCCCGTTCCGGTTCCTGATGCACTGCTACACCAGTGGCCCGGAACTGGCAGAAAAAACAGCAGAAATGGGGGCGTGGTTTTCCGTGTCGGGCATCGCCACCTTCAAGGCGGCCAATGAGGTCCGGGAGCTTGTGGCCGGCATGCCGGCGGACCGGATCATCGTCGAGACGGACTGCCCCTATCTGGCCCCCATGCCGCACCGGGGGCGGCGCAATGAGCCGGCCTTTGTGGTTCATGTGCTGGACAAGCTGGCAGAGATCCGCGGCTGGAGCCGGGACGAGGCCGATGTGCGGACAACCGACGCCTTCTTCGCCCTGTTTGATCGAATTCCGCGGCCGGGCGGCACATGAGCGGGTCCGCCGAACTGGAGGTCGTGATCCTGGGCTGCGGCTCGTCCGGCGGTGTGCCGCGCGGCGACGGGGACTGGGGCGACTGCGATCCGGCCGAGCCGAAGAATTTCCGCACCCGCTGTTCGCTGCTGCTGCGCCGGCACGGGCCGGAGGGGGTGACCAGTGTGCTGATCGACACCTCGCCGGACCTGCGCGCCCAGATGCTGGCGGCGAACGTCCGGCATGTCGATGCGGTGCTCTACACCCACGACCACGCCGATCAGGTGCACGGGATCGATGATCTTCGGGTCTTCGCCATGCGCAGGCGGCAGCGCATACCGGCCTGGATGGATGGGGCGACCCGGGATGCCCTGATTGGGCGGTTTCCCTATATATTCAAGAGTCAGGAAGGCTATCCGGCTATTCTGGATGAGATGGCGATCCCGCCGCACGGGCAGCCGTGGACGGTCGGCGGCGCGGGTGGCACCGTGCCGGTCGTGACCTTCGACCAGGCCCATGGGCCGATCCGTTCGGTGGGCTATCGCATCGGGCCGGTGGCCTATTCCAGCGATGTGTCCGACCTCGATGCGGCGGCGATCGAGGCGGTGCGGGGCTGTGAACTCTGGATCGTCGACGCCCTGCGCTGGACCCCGCATCCGACCCACGCCCATGTCGACAAGACCCTCGACTGGATTGCCCGGTCCGGGGTTAAGCGGGCCGTGCTGACCAATCTGCACCTCGATCTGGACTACAATGCCCTGAAGGCTGCTGTGCCCGCCAACGTCGATGTCGCCTTTGACGGCTGGACGGCGCGGCTCTCGCTTTAGACCCGGAGCGCCCGACTGATGAAACGCCTCCTGACCCTCGCCTGCAGCCTTGCCGCCCTGATGCTGGCCTCGCCGGCCGCGGCCCAGCCCGTGCCGGTGGAGGGCGACTTCACCGCCCCCGCCTTCACCCTGATATCCGGCCGGTCGCTGCCGGAACTTCGGATGCATTATCGGACCCTGGGCCAGCCAAGGCGGGGTGCCGACGGTCGGGTCGAGAACGCGGTCCTGCTGCTGCACGGCACCGGCGGGACGGGCGCCCAGTTCCTCTCGCCGCAGTTCGCGGGTGAACTGTTCGGGCCCGGCCAGCCGCTCGATACGGCGCGCTACTACATCATCATGCCCGACAATCTCGGCCATGGCGGCTCTTCGAAACCGTCTGACGGACAGCGGGCGCGGTTCCCGGAATATGGCTATGCCGACATGGTCGAGGCGCAGCGGCGGTTGCTGGTCGAGGGGCTGGGCGTGGACCGGGTCCGGCTGATGCTCGGCACCTCGATGGGCTGTATGCACATCTTCGTCTGGGCGGAAACGCATCCCGATTTCGCCGATGCCATGATGCCCATGGCCTGCCAGCCGACGGC